>JALONW010000330.1 GCA_025454725.1 Anaerolineae bacterium | reverse complement strand
CCGACAGCCCATTGACGAAGAAGAAACCCAGCCCGCCCAACGGGTAATCGAGCGCGGCGAACACGAACAGCGACGGATGCCCGTCATCGCCCTGCGTGTACGAGCCAATGGCCGACAGTTGCAGCGGCCCAATCCCCAATGTGGCGTAGCCATCATATTCCGTGATGCCGTCGCGTTCGGTGTGGTAGAACGCGCCGCCCAGCGACAGCGGCGGACGCTTGAACTGGATGCCGATGCCGTCCAGCCCGTAGGTGATGCTGTCGAAGCCGCTGCCGCCAAAGCTGAAGCCCAGCGACAAGTTCATCAGCGACAGGGTGAGCGCATCGACCACGATGTCAGCGTCGATGTGGCCGCTGAGTTCCGCCGAGTTGCGCTGGTAGCCGAGTCCAAAGCGCGAGATGTGCAGCGGGCCAAACGCCTTCTGCACGTTGAACCAAATCACGCCGTGGCTGGCCGCGCTGGTGGTGGCGGTCGGCGTCGGCGGCGAGTCTACGGCGGGAACCGAGGGAAGTATGTCTTTTTGCGCGGGCGGCATGGGCAGGGTCTGCGGCTGGCCGTTGTCCATCCACAGCTTGAGGGTGATGGACAACCCCGCCGCCAGCCCGCCGGTGCTGTCTGCCGGAAGCTGGCGCTGACGACCTTGGAACAGCGCGTTCAACCGTTGCAGGTCGGCTTGGCTGACCGCTTGGGTGGCGTAGAACAACTGCGCCGCAAGGTCGAGCGACGGCGCACCGACGAACAGCCCGCCAATCAGAGGCAGCCCGTCCAGCGCCGATAGGTCGAGCGCCGCGCCCATCCCGACGCCGAACACATACGCGCCGTCGATATAGGCAATCAGCGCCTCGGTGATTTCAAACGAGAAGGCCGACTGCTGCTCCTCGTCCATGTGGCCGGGGTCGAACAACTGGCGCAGCAGCGCGTACAGCGAGAAAGTCGCGCCCTGTTCACGCTGGTAGTAGGCGGCGAAGGCATTCCCGCCCACCTGCCCGCCGGTATCGAAGATGAGGCCAAATTCGGCGGCAGGGAGGTAGCTGCCGGGGTTTTCCTCGTCCGGTTTGTAGAAGGTCAACGTCCCGCTGAGGTCGAGCTTGGCGCTGTCCTGTCCCTGCGCCAGCCGCCGAATGTCGAGGGTCAGCGTGGCGCTGGGGTCCACATCGTCGCGCCATGCAGCCTGTACCCTGAACGAGAAATTGCGTGTGCGCGTGTTGAACGTCACGCGCACCTGTTCGAACATTAGCGCGCCGATGACCGTGGGCAGCGCTGGCACATCGAGGCTGTAGGCAGTAGCGATGTTGTCCAACAGGGTCTGGATACTGGTGTGTGACTCGACCACACCGACGAAGTTCCAGCCCATGTTGCGACCCGGATAGCTGGCGCGCACCGCGATATACGTCTGGAACAGGCCGGTCATATCCAGAACGCCCGCCAAGGTCAATGATGCGCCGCGTTCGGGGTCATAGCTGGCTGACAGCATCAGCGCAGTGATGGCGATTTCCTCGCCTCCGATGCTGACGTACCAATTGCTGACCAGCTCAAATTGGCCGCTGTAGGATTTGTTTTTGGCGTCGATGTAGAGGGTGAAGTCTTCCAGCGCAATCATGGGCAGGTCTACCGCGCCGCCGCCCATCAACAGGCCAACCACGTCTTGCAGTGTGATGAGTCCTTCAACCATCGACAGCGTGACGTACTGGTCGCCGTCCTCGCCGGTCTCTGTCCCGAACGCGAACCCAATCACCCCATCATGACGCCCGACCGCCAGCGATGCCATCACGGTCAGCGCCCAGTAGCGAGTGGCGCTGACGCTGGGGGTATAGACCGTGATGTCAATCTCGGCGTGGTCCACTTGAAGCAGCGCCGTCCCGGTGTCGATAATCGTCCAAGGCGAACGGTTTTGCAGCGCCAGTGAGATGTAGTTGATGAGGGTGGTGGCGTCCGGGGCGTTGGGGTTGAGCTGCATGTACAGCGCGGCGGGGATGACCCGCTGGCTCAGGCTGAAATCGCCCAGCGCGGTCGGGTCAAGCGTGCCGGGGTCGCTGATGTCCACGCCGTCGATGAGGGCGCGAATCTCGTCAGGGCTGGCGGTCAAGCTGACCCACAGCGCGCTCAGGTTGGCGCGCAGTAGTGTCGGCGCAAGCGGAGTCGTCACGCGGGCGCTGACCGGCAGCACGACCGGCCTTCCGCCGAGTGTGACGGTAAAGGCCGTGTTGACTGTCGCGTAGGTCGAGGCCACCCATTCGGGGTTGGGCGGCAGGCCGCGCATTGGGCGCGATTCGAGTGTGACGAACGCGGGTGGCACGCTGCCGAGATGGCCGAGGTTAATCGGTGTCGAATCGTCGTCCTGTTCGCCGGTGATGGCCTCCAGCGCCTGTCGTATCTGGCTCTCTGGCGGGCGCAGACTCATGGTGGCGACGTGTTCGGGGAAGGTAATCACCCCGGCGATGGGCTGAGTAAGTGTATTCAGGTCTTGGCCGAGCAGAAAACCAACACCGACCGGCGTATTGCCCTGCTCGTCCATGAACACGCTGGCAAGTTTGGCCTCGCCGGTGAAATACAGCGCGGCGGGGACATTTTCTGACACCATGTAGGTGCAGACCGTCAGGCGCGGGATGTTGGTCGGCGGCTCCCACACAAATTCCATGTACGAGAACATGACCGAGGGAGTCAGTTCTGGGAAGCTGGACGAGAGCGTCCAATCATCGGTTTGGGCGCTGAGATTTCCCTGTGGACTGGCCTGTAGGAAGATGTGAGGCATCGGTGTGCCGTCGCCGTGCGGCTTAACGCTGAAGATGGCGACCACCAGCATCCCGTTGAACAAGACGCTGCGCCCCGTCCCAATCACGCCGATGCTCTGGTTGACTTCATCATAGAACGGGTTGCCATAGCTGGCTTGACCGCTGGCGAGCGCATTGCTTAGGCCGTTGGCGTCCACGCCCGGCGCGACCTGCGGGACGTAACTGGGGGTTACCGGCGCGAGCAGGTCGATTTCGAGCGTGTTGTCCGCGCCCAGTACATAGTCGAAGACCCGGTTGATGGCGTCGGAGTCGATGTAGTTGTCGGTCTCGCTGGTCTCCCCTTCAGCCGGGGCGCGGCGCAGGGTCAGCTTACCGTTCTGGACGATGCTCTGCTGGAAGCGTTGGACGAGCTGGGCGTAGGTCAAGTTATCCGCCATGAGGGTTAGCCACCATAGTCGCTGTCATCCCCATCGTCGCCACCGTCGTCCCCGTCATCACCATCGCTAACCGGATCTTCGTCATCACTCATGCCATCATCGCTAACCGGATCGTTTCCATCATCACTCGTATCGCCGCCGCCGCTTACACTGCCACTATCACTGTTTACACTGCTGCCACCACTGATTACACTGCCGCCGCCGTCAAGGACATTCCCAAGTTCATCAAGCACAGCATCGTAAACATCTGGTATGTCATCCGTTGAATCGGGTTTTAGATCATCATAAAGCACAATGTTATCGGGTATATTTTTATCATTTTTTGGATCAGCATCAACGGGTATCGGATTTCTAAATACGTTGACGACATTATCAATGTCTTCCCCATCTGCTATCTCACTTTTACGTTTAGGGTGATTGGTGTTGGTATCGAGGGGCGCTATATAATGATAGTAGCCGTTTCGCATCCAACCCGTCATATAAATTCGGTAGGGCATATCGATGGTCTCATAATAAATCTTGCTGTGCCATGCGCCATAGTTAGACCGCATTGCCACATTGGATTGCATCGATTGTTGCATCCTTTGCACACTGACAAGACGAGGATGATTGTGACTTGCAATTTTTCCGTAATTAACTCCTGCCACTGTTAACCTACGTTGCCACGCAGTGGGAAAAAGAATTATCTACTTCGTATATACGCGTTGAGAATCAAAAGTGAGAAATGAATTCTTACATTAAGGCCACAAAACGACCCAGAACTCTCGATTGCAGCTAGCTGACACCGAACCCTTCTTTACAAATAAAAAATCATTGTAAATCGGATCCATTAAAGCCCGTGAGCCTCGTTCGTGCGAAACTCTGCTTCAGCGCTAGAATCGCAAGACGACGGGACTCGAGAATGGTTAGCGCATAGTCTACGGGTTACTGGGTTAGCACAGTACATTTGTGGTATGGCATGGCATCCTGAATTGGAAAGCGGTCGATACTTATCAAGGAAGTGTCTAATTGAAGGGGGTGAGCGTGAGATATAGGGGATGCAAGAGTCCAATGATCAGTAATTGAATGCGTCAGTTGGCGATGAGATTCTTTCACCTGTTGTTTTTTATTGACACACCGCTGAAATATCGGTTTAACCTAAGACCGCCCGCCGGTTGCTAGGTCTGTCGAAGACACGGAGGCCCACAATCATCCTCTTTCAACCTACGACGCATACACTAAAGCACAGAGTTACTTGACCTGCAATGCTATCACTTTTAACAATCGGAAAAGAAGGCCACGTTTTCTCTAAACAAACAAGTTTCTGCCGCTAATTCCGTCATCTGGGAACTGCCATCAACGCAAAGTCCTCCAGGTCAACCGTAATTTGAATAATACGCATGACTCATTGTGAGCGGTAAGTCAGCAGCTTGTGCATGGGACTCGCATTAGCTTCATTTGCCTGATGTACAATGTGGTTTTCAGAGCAGAAATGACGCAGGTCTAAATAAATAACTGAATCAGGGCACATTTAGTGGAAGCATGTTTACTGTCTGTTTCTCACGCCTGAGCAAAATTTTCGCGCACACTTACTTACCT
>JALONW010000329.1 GCA_025454725.1 Anaerolineae bacterium | reverse complement strand
CTCGCTCTCGCGCAGCACCTTCTCGCGAGCGACCACCCCGCCGAACCCGACGAACAGGTCTACCACGTCGCGGGTGGCGAGGTCGGACGAGCCGTCCCCAACCATCAGGCGGCGGCCATGCCGACCGGCGGCCAGTTCCTCGATAATCTGGGGCTTGCCGCTGCTAACGGTCAGCGGCGAGGTCTGCTCGAAGTCGAGGAAGACCTGACCGTTGCGGGCGGCGGGCTGCTCATAGCGCCACCATTCGCCGGACAGTTCGTTATATTCCAGTTCAACAGCGCGGATTTGTTCCGCCGGGACGCCGAGGCGCTTACCGAAGCCGCGCACCGGCTCAGCCAGACCGCCAGAGATGATGAAGACCTGCTTATTCAGGAAACGCAGCGCGTCGAGGACGGCCTGCACATCGGGGACGATGGTCTCCCAGTACAGCTCCTCAATCTCCTTGAGCTGGCCGCGAGTCGGGCGGATGGCCTGTAAGCGTTTGCCATAGACCTCGCGCAGGTCAAGGTCGCCGTCCATCGCCTTCTGCGTCAGGACACCGACGCGCAGTTCTTTCCCCTTGAGGCGCGCCAGCTCGTCAATGCCCTCGATGGTCGAGAGCGTGCTGTCACAGTCGAAGAAAATCAGGTCGAAACTCGTCCAGCGGGTATCGTTCATGGGGGTTGGCTGTTTTCACTCGGTGGGCAACCCCCGCATTATAAACCAACCCCGGCGCGGGCGGGCAGGGCGTTCGGCACAATCTGGGTTTGTGCAATTCAAACGGTCTTTGGACATTTTTAGGACAAAAGGGTTATGCGACACCGCCCAAAGCGCGATATACTCCCGTCATTTAGTGAAACAAAAAATGACGGTTATTTGAAGCGACAGAGAAGGCAGGCAAGGGGACGACGATGAACAAGGTCGCCATCCAATACGACGCGCTGGAAGACATCATCAACCGCGTGTTGCAGTTGCAGGACACCGCCGCCAACCACCAGTCACAGGTGCGCCGCATGGTCGATATGGTCGAGGGCGGCGCATGGGTCGGGCGCGGCGCTGATGCCTTCCGCGACGAGCTGACCGACCTCATGCAGCCCGGCGTTGACCGCCTCGAACAGGCGTTAGAGGCGCTGGCAAAAGGGCTGCGCACCGCCCACCAGCGTTTCAGCGAGGCCGAGCGCCAAGCGGCTGGCCTGTTCAACGGTGACATCGACGGCGGCGCGGCGTCACAGGGCGGCGGCACCAGCGTCGGCGCAGGCGCATCCCCGGCTGTAGATTACTACTCGACCGAGCCGACCGTAGACGGTCAGCGCACCGGCGACCCGAACGCCAACATCCTATTCATCAACGGCATTAACACCGACGGCGCGGGCCACCTCGACGGGCTGCGCCAGATTTCGCAGATGTACGGCGGCCAGCCTGTGTCGGGCATCTTTAACCAATCCAACCCTCGCTTCGGCATGGTCGGTGACATCTTCCAAGCGGCTGATGACTGGGCGGAATCGTGGACCGGAATGCGAGTCGTCGATAACCCGGCGGTCGACAGCGCCATGGATTGGATTCGTGAGAACCCCGACGGCCAACTGGTCGTCCACAGCCAAGGCGCAGCCGTGACCTCGGCGGCGCTGATGAACCTGCGGCGCGAGGGTTTTGACCTGAGCAACCTCGATGTGCGCGTGCTAGGCGGCGCGGGGCCGGTCTTCCCCAGCGGCCCGACCTATGAGTTCTTCGAGACGGACACCGACCCGGTGCCGGTGCTGACCCGCGTCCTCAACAACCCACTTCAGTTCTTGCTGGCCGAGCGCGCCCCGCGCAATATGCTCGACCACGACTTTAACCTCTTCGACCCCATCGAAGGCCACGGGATCAGTGTTTACCGCGAACTCATCGGCCAGATGCAGGGTGCGCCGGTCAACATCAACACCAGTGGGCGCGGCAGTGGTAACGGCGGTGGTAGTGGTGGCGGCGGCGGCTGGTAGACAAGAACATTCACGGAGGAAAACCCGACATGACCACAATCGTACCGTTTCTTGGGCCGGGCTTCCGGCTGGATGTCCCCAGCACGTGGATGGTGTTCGCCACGGGCGATTCGCAGGCCAGCTTCATGATGCCGCCCTATGACCCCAACCGCGCTCAGACCCTGATGGTCAGCGTGTCTCGGGTGGCCGACGCCACCGATGCCTACGAGGTGGCGGGTGCGGCGCTGCGGGCGCAGGAGTCCAACTATGAGGGCTTCCAGCACTTGTCCGGCGACACATCCAACCAGCCGCCGCTGCGCGTCATCCAGCGCGTGCGCTGGCAACCGCCAGAAGGCGAGGCGGTCGTCCAGCATCACCTGTTCTGTGTAGCGGATGAAGGCCACCTCATCTACGCGCTGACGGCCACCCGTCCAGAGGCCATGCCCGACGCCGAGGCCGAGGCGTGGGGCGAAGAAGTAGACGCCGTGCTGAAGTCGTTCGCACTTACTGAACCACTGCCGACGTAGGCCACAAAGCCAACGTACCTAAAACCTACGAAAGCGAGACTGTTGCGGCATCTACTGTGCCAATTTTCCACCTGGCTCATTCCTCACAGGTGGGACAGACAACTAACAAAATACACCCAAGCCTCAGGCTTGGGTGTATTTTGTTTTAGAGTGTGGACAATGTAGGACTCGAACCTACGACCTTCTCGACGTCAACGAGATGCTCTGCCAATTGAGCTAATTGTCCGACGTAGAAATAGGATAGCGCACCTTTAAGACAAAATCAAGGGGGAGGTTCGAGCGATTACCACGATACACCAAGCCCCTCACATGAGGGGCTTGGATGAAGGTTAACCACCGAACGGCTACTCCTCCAGCGTGCTGGTGTCGCCTTCCGGCGTCCCCATCGCGCGCGCTTTGAGGACGCGCCGCATAATCTTGCCGCTGCGCGTCTTGGGCAGCACGCTTACGAACTCGATTTTGGTAGGGACGGCAATTGGCCCGATTTCTTTGCGGATGTGATCTTTCAGCGCATCGGCCAGTTCCTCAGAACCATATTGACCGGCCACGAGGATGCAGTAAGCGTAGATGACGCTGCCGCGCAGCTCGTCGGGAATGCCGATGACGGCGGCCTCGGCCACTGACGCATGGCTGACCAAGCCGGACTCGACCTCTGCCGTCCCCAAGCGGTAGCCGCTGACCTTAATCACGTCGTCGATGCGCCCAATCACCCAGATATAACCGTCTTCATCGCGGCGGGCGCTGTCCCCGGCCAGATACCAGCCCTGCTCTGGGAAGGCGTTCCAATACTGGGCGATATAGCGGTCATCGTCGCCCCAGACCGTCCGCAGCATGGCCGGCCACGGTTGTTTGATGACCAAGCGGCCATCAACATTGGGCGGGCAGGAGTTGCCTTCGTCGTCCACCACATCAATATCAATGCCGGGGAACGGTCGGGTAGCGCTACCGGGCTTGAGCGGCGTAACCGGCATGGGCGTAATCATGAAGCCGCCGGTTTCAGTCTGCCACCATGTATCCATAATTGGGCAGCGTTCGCCGCCGACCTGCTTATAGAACCAGCGCCACGCCTCTGGGTTAATTGGCTCACCAACGCTGCCCAGCAGGCGCAGACTGCTCATGTCGTGCTTGGCGGGCCACTCGTCGCCGTAGCGCATCAGCCCGCGGATGGCGGTTGGCGCACAGTACAAGATGCTCACTTGATACTTGGCGACCAGGTCCCACCAGCGGTCATAGCCGGGGTGGGTCGGCGCGCCCTCGTACATCAGGCTGGTGACACCCAAAATCAGCGGCGCATACACGATATAGCTGTGACCGGTAATCCAACCGGGGTCGGCGGCGCACCAGTACACATCATCAGGCTTGAGGTCGAACACCCATGCCAGCGTGGTGCTGCTGTAGACCATATAGCCGCCGTGCGTGTGGAGGATGCCCTTCGGCTTGCCGGTCGAGCCGCTGGTGTAGAGGATGAACAGCGGGTCTTCGGCGTCCATGACCTCGGTCTCGGCCTGCGGGCTGGCGTCGGCCACCACGTCATGCCACCACAGGTCGCGCCCCTCGACCCACTTCACGTCTTGCTGGGTGCGCTTGTAGACGACGACCTTTTCGATGGTCGGCGACTTCTCGATCGCAAGGTCGGCGATGTCCTTGAGGTTAACCGTCTTACCGCGCAGCCACGCCCCGTCACAGGTTACCAAAACGCGGCTTTTGGCGTCGTTGATGCGGTCGGACAAGGCTTGTTCGCTGAAGCCTCCGTAGATGACGGTGTGCGGTGCGCCGATTTTGGCGCAGGCCAGCATCGCCACGATAATCTCTGGCACACGCCCCATGTAGATGGCGACGGTATCGCCCTTACCGATTCCCAGCCCGCGCAGCACGTTGGCGAAGCGCCTGACCTCATCGTTCAGCCAGCCGTAAGTGATGGTACGGGTGTCGCCCGGCTCGCCTTCCCAGTGATAGGCCACCCGGTCGCCATGCCCAGCGGCGATGTGACGGTCTAGGGCGTTGTGGACGATGTTGACCTGAGCGCCGACAAACCATTTATAAAACGGGGCGTTCGAACGGTCGAGGACAGTATCCCACGGCTTAAACCATGTAAAGTTTTCGGCGGCGCGTGACCGCCTCTGAGGGGTAGTACCACTCGTTGGTGTTCACTTGAAAATCAGACATTTTGCTTGTATCTCCCAAAAAAGTATTGCCTTTAGCGAGGAACCGCCCAGCATCGGCGGGGCTGGGCGGTTTCCCGTACACACACAGGGTCAACTTTAGCGAGAGAATAGGCTTTTGGCAAAGAACCACAGGTTGGCCGGGCGTTCAGCGAGTCGGCGCATGAAATAGGGATACCACGCCTCACCGAACGGGACGTAAACGCGCATGGCGAAACCGTCGCGCACCAGTTCGAGCTGGCGGCTAGAACGGATGCCGTACAACATCTGGAACTCGAAGCGGTCGCGGGGCGTGCCGTGCTTCTCGACACTGCCACGCGCCGACTGCACCATCGCCTCGTCGTGGGTGGCAATGCACAAATACGCGGGCGGTGCAGACTGGACGTAATCGTCCACAATCTGGCGATAATGGTCGTCTACGTCGGCTTTTTCGGGGAAGGCGACCGTCTCCGGCTCTAAATATGCGCCCTTGCACAGGCGAATGTGCGCGCCTTCTTCGGCCAATTGGCGCATGTCCTCACGGCTGCGGTACAGATAGGCTTGGATGACCGTGCCAAGGTTTGTGAAGCCGTATTCGTCGCGCAGCGTGCGGTAAATCCGCAGCGTGGTGTCGGTGTAAGCCGTGCTTTCCATGTCGATGGTGACGGGCATCTGGTCGGCGTCTTGGGCGGCCTGTAGGATGGCGCGCAGGTTGCCGACACACAGGTCCTCGCTGATATCGAGGCCGAGGTGGGTGAGCTTGAGCGAGATTCCGCTGTTCAGCTTGCGCGCATGGATGGCCTTAACCATCTCGATATACATCTCGACCACCTCGCGGGTGTCCTCGGCTTTGGCGACACTCTCGCCGAG
>JALONW010000328.1 GCA_025454725.1 Anaerolineae bacterium | reverse complement strand
CGACGATTAGAGTATATCGATTTTGTTACAATTTGACCATTAACCTGCGCATTAAGCCGCCCAAAACAAGTTATGTATTGCAGTATATTGCATAAAAATTGCTGCGCAGCAAAAAGATTCTATTGCCGTTAAAATGTGGCTGTTGGGGAGCAATATTTGGGGTAGTTTGATGTTCAAACGAGAAACAGGTGATGGCGAAAAGGGGAAAAATCGCTGGGAGCGGATGCAGCGGTGGGTTGAAAACTGGCAGCAGGAGGCGATGTTTCAACATCTGCTCAAGCGCCCAACCTTACGCCCGCGCCTGACCCTCGCCAAGCTGGTGATGTATCTGCTGTCGCTGGCTGTCCACCTCTCAACCGTATTGGTGTGGGTGGCTGCCGCCTACTACCTGTTCACGGATGGGCTGGGCGGCGGGGAGCGCGCTTTCGGCGTCATTCTCGTGCTGATGGGGTTGGCGCTACGCCCCCGCTTCAACAGCATTGATGATGAGCCGCTGCCCCGTGAGCAGTATCCGCGCCTGTTCGCCCTGATTGACCGGGTGGCAGCACAGGTGGGCGTCAAACCACCCGACCACGTGGTTTACAGTTACCATTACAATGCCACTTTTAGCCGGGCTGGGCTGCGGAACCGGTCGGTACTGCATCTCGGCATGGGGTTGTGGATGAAGCTCACCCCAGAAGCACGGGTGGCCTTGATAGCCCATGAATTGGCGCACGATGCTAACGGCGATTTTGGGCGCAACTGGATGATTTATAACGCGCTGTTTACGCTGGTGAACTGGTACATCATTTTTGTCCCATACCGGGTCATTGCGCCCTATATTAGCCTATGGGAGTCGATTATCTACTTCCTGCTCTACCTGATAACGCGCCCCATCTACTTGCTTATCTGGGTCTATGTGTTGCTGTTGATGTATGAGTCGCGCCGAGCCGAATACATGGCTGATGCGCTGGCGGCGCAGGTGGCGGGAACACACGCCGTCACCAACCTGCACCGTTTTTTCCCGCAGCGCCCGCCAGACGATGATTTCTCACCGCTGTATTTCAGCCACCCGCCGGAGGCCTACCGCATCCGCTTTTTGGAGGCGCGCCCGCGCCAGTTCCCTAACGTCATTAGCACTGAGGCCGAGATGCGCCAGATTGATGCGGAACTCGCTAAACCCTACCAGCACGCCCAGCGTGAACTGGATAAGCTGGGCGTGGTGGACTATTAACCCTCGATGTCGTTGAGGTTGACCAGCCCATTTTTCAGCGCGTAGACAATGGTCTGGTGGCGGTGGCGCAGGTGCAGCTTGGATAAGATATTGCCGACGTGTGTCTTGACTGTCTCCTCACCGATGACCAGCTTGGCGGCGATTTCCTTGTTGGTGCGCCCATGTGCCAGTTCCAACAAAATTTCTTGTTCGCGCTCGGTTAGGTCACTGCCGGGGACGCGGGTCTGGGTCATGTCGCGCAGCACCGCCCCCGCCACTGCCGGGTCAATCATCGACTGACCGGCGGCGGCGGCGCGGATGGCATCGACCAAGAGTTGGGGGTCACTCTCCTTGCGGATGTAGCCGATTGCGCCGGAGCGCAGCGCCGCAATCACGCGCTCGTCGTCGGTGTGCGCGGTTAAGACGACCACCTGTGTATGCGGGGTGATTTCGCGCAGGCGTCGCGTCGCCTCGATGCCGTCCATCCCGCCGGGCATGTACAGGTCCATCACCACCACGTCTGGCAGCCAGCCCTCGATGTGTTGGAGGAGCTGTTCGCCGCTGGATGCACTGCCGACGACCTGTAGGTCGGGGGTGGCGCTCAGAAAGGGCAGGCCCTGTCCGTACAGGCGTAAATCCTCCCGCGCACAGGTGAAAATGGCGTAGGATTATCCGTCCTGTAGGGACAGCACCTGTGCTGTCCGCTAATGTTAAAGGTATTTGCTAGCCCCTTCCCCCACAGAGGAGGGAAGGGGAATCGGGCGCAAGGGGGTGAGGTTCGCCCGCCTCAGACAAGTTCGGTTTTCCAGCGGCGGTAGGTGGCGATTGAGAAAAGTTGGTTGATGACCAGCAGGATGGAGAAGCCGATGAAGGCGGTGTTCATCCAGTGGTCGGTGTCCTGCGGCGGGAAACGGATTTCGCCGCTGATGGTCGCCGAAAACACGGTCGCAACCAGTAGGAAAATAATGCTCGGCCAACTGCCGCGCAGTTCGCGCAGCCGCTGTTCAAGCTCTGGCGTGCGGGCAGGTGCAGCAAGTTTGAGCAGTTCACGGCGGTAGAGTTGGCGCATTTGGGTGTAATGCCAGACCGTCATGATGAGGAAGACAGCGGCAATTATCACAGGTTGCAGGCGCGCCTCACCATCATAGATATGGGGCATCGGATAAGCCCATGCCGAGGCCATCGCGATAATCAGGTAGGCCATGTGCAGGTGACGGCGGCGCTTGAGGTCGATGCGGCTGTCTTTCCCGGCACTGGCAATCAATGTATCACCGAGGCGCTGTGCTTTCATCCGCGCCCACCACGCCAGTGGAATACCAATCAATCCCACGGTTGTCATAACGACGAGGATGATGACCAGTAAGGGGTCTTCAGCGAAGCGGTCGGCGCGGTGGAGCATCCGCCAGCCAATCATATTTCCCGCCACGATAAAGGCCGACACTGCCCCGCCAAACAGGCCGTACAGGCCGAGGACAGGCTTGAGCTGGGTTTCGTATTCCGCCTGCTGTGCGCTGTCGCCGTCCTCGGCCTCGTCTGGGACCACCAGCGGGACGCTGACGGCGAGGGTCGTGCCGCTGCCCGGCGCGCTGGTCAGGTCTACGGTTGCGCCGATGGCTTGGGCGCGGCTGTGGATGTTGCCCAGCCCCATCCCAGCGGCGGCCTGCGCCGGGTCGAAGCCTTGGCCATCGTCCTGCACGCGCAGCACCAGCGGCTGGTCGGCAGTGTAATCCAGCGACAGCGTGACATGTTGGGCGCGAGCGTGACGAGCGATATTGGAGAGCGCCTCTTGGGAAATCCTGAAGAGTGCTTCCTGCGCGCCTGTCGGCAGGCGGTCATCGGGCGGCAGCAGGCTGAACTTTGGGGTCACGGTCGCGCCGGTGCGGTAGGCTAACGCCTCGCATTGGTCGCGGAGCGCTTGGATTAGGCCGGATTTTTCCAGCGGGGCGGGCGAAAGCTGTTGCAGCAGGGCGCGCATCTCGACCATCGCCTCCTGCGCGCTGGTCTTGACATCCAGCAGGGCGGCGCGGGCGGCGGGTGGGTTGCTGTCGAGGTGGGCGTGGGCGGCGGCGGCGCTGACGCTCATGCTGAACACCTGCTGCTTAATCGAATCGTGGAGGTCACGCGCCAAACGGTTGCGCTCCTCCTGCGCGGCGGCCTCGCTGATTTGCTCGACCAGTTGGCCGCGCATGGTCTTGAGGCTGGCACGTTCGCGGATAAGCCGGTTGGTCTGGTCAATCATCGGGCGCAGCAGCGCCGAGCAGTTGCCGGGGATTTCCTGCGCCGTCTGGTTGTTGTTGAGCTGGGCCATCGCAACGTTAATCTTGACCAGCGCATTAGCTACACCGTAGAACAGCCAAGCATGCACCGCAAATGCTGCCAGAGCGAAGAAAATCACCCCGACACGGGGTTCATGCCCCAGCGATTCAGTAAACAGGGCGATAGGGATGTACAGCGCGGTACTCGTCCCAGCGCTGAGGGCGACCAGCGCGGCGAGCGTCTTCCACGGGGGATGATGAGTGGGGATAGGGGTTTCCATGGTGGGTAGTGCCTCACAGTACGGGGTGTTTAGCGATACCCCAAGGGTATGCTGCCTTCCCCTCTTATCCTATCCCACCCACCTGTGAATTGTGTTCCCCCGCACGGGGGAAATTGAAGGTTAAGGGGCGGTATGGTCGGTGGGGTCAAGGCCGACCGCCCACGCGCCGGTGTTGGCTTCCAGCCGCAGGTAAATCTCGGCCATATGTTCCGGCGGATACGGCATCCCATTCAGGAGCCACCAGCGCGCCAGCCCGACGAAGGCTCCCGCGTAAAAATGTTCGGTCATCTCCAGCGGAATTGGCGGCACCACCCCCGCCGGGAGCCGGGTTCGTTCTGCTCGCAGCGCGGCCTGTGCCGAATAGTCAATTAACCGACCGACCAGTGAGAACGTCGCTTTTTCGCCCATTAGCACGCGGTAGATGTGGGCATACTCGCGCAGGTGGTTGAAGGCGTGCAGCGCGTCCTGTCGCGCCCAGCCTGCAAGGTCATCCGGCGGCGGTTGGGTGGCTTCTAACGCCTCATACAGCTCTTGCATTACCGTGAACAGCAGGTCGTCTTTGTCGCGGTAGTGAAAGTAAAACGTCACCCGGTTGATGTCCGCCCGGTCGGTGAGGTCTTGCACGCTGATGGCGGTGTATCCCTTTTCCTCAATCAGCGCGAAAAGGGCATCACGCAGGCGCTGGCGGGTGCGGATAACCCGGCGGTCAAGGCGTTGGTCTGGCATCGGCTTTCCCAGTTTTCTGGACGCTTGTCCACTATACAACAGGCCTCACGGGCGCTGATTGACGGTCGACGCAACGATTCTATACGATGTGTTAGATATGCGACAATTTGTAGCCTAAAAAGGGAATGCGATGGACAATCAACGTTGGGATGTGGTGGTGGTCGGCGCGGGGATGGCCGGTTTAGCGGCGGCGCACGCCCTGCGTGAGGAGGGAAAAGCCGTCGCGGTCGTCGAAGCGGCGAATCGAGTGGGTGGGCGCATCTACACCGACCGGGGGTTTGCGCCGCGCTGGTGCGCGCCGCCGGCCTGCAAACCCATCCCATCGGGCGGGTGGATGGGCTGTCGGAGGCTGCGGGTGCATCGGCTGACCTCGACCTGCGCAGCATCCCCCTGCCCAAACCGACTGAATCGCTGGGCGCGTACCTGCGTCGATTGGGCGTCCAGCGCGAAGATTGGCCGGTCGAGCTGCACCTCTTAGAACTGGACACCGAATCAGTCGACCATTGGAGCGCGCTGGACATTTATCGGCGGATGCAGGCTGAGGCCGCCCAACCCGATGACCACGTTTCGACCAATGAGCGCATCTTGGGCGGCTATGACCAGCTTTACAGGGGGCTGCTAGAGGGGTTAGATATCCGCCTCAATCAACCCATACAACACATCGCATGGAGCGCGGATGGGGTAACGCTGACCAGCGCCGACAGCACAACCTACCATGCCCGTTGTACCGTGCTAACGCTGCCAGTCGGGGTTTGGAAGGCGCGCCGCGTGGAATTCTCGCCCAATTTGCCCGCCGACAAATGGTCAGCGGTCGATGCGCTGGGCATCTGCGACATCGTGAAGCTGATTCTGCACCTTGACCGGCGCGCCCTGCCCGCCAGCGCTGATGCCTTCATCGACAGCGGCGGGGTTGTCCCGTTCTGGTGGGAGGCATCCGGCGGCTACCTCGACCTTGACGGTCAGGTCATGGTTGGCTGGGCGGCAGGCGAGGCGGCGCGACGGCTCATCAGTATGGGCGAAGCCGCCGCCGTAGACGCCGGATTGAACCGACTCCGCGCCCTGAGTGGTCAATCCGACCTTACGGCGCGGGCGGCGCGCCTGTGCCACTGGAACGACGACCCGTACATTGGCGGCGCGTATACGTACACCCCGCCGGGCGCGACCGATGCCCGCCAGCACTTGGCCGCGCCGCTGAATGGGGTTCTCTTTTTCGCGGGGGAAGCCACCGACCCCGACCAGTACAGCACCGTCCACGGCGCATATCGCAGCGGCCTGCGCGCCGCCCGCGAGGTGTTGGGCGCGCTGGAATAACCTCGAATAAGAATCCTTCTCCTAGGGAGAGGGAGAGGGGTGAGGTCCATGCGTTAACGGTGTGTTTCCCGCGCCGACGGGGTATACTCTGCAAAATTGACCAACCCAAGCAGAATCGGCCCCATGGAACAGAAGACCGTCTTCATCTCGTACCGGCGCAACCCCGCTGGTAAGCACCTCTCACGCCTGATTTACCAATTCTTGACCCATAACGGTTACGACGTGTTTTTAGATGTTGTGACCATGGATAACGGGGATTTTGACCGCATCATTTTGAACCAGATTGCCGCAAGGGCGCATTTTATCTTGGTGCTGTCGGATGGCGCTTTAGCGCGCTGTGTGAACCCCGGTGACTGGGTGCTGCGCGAGATTGAAGAAGCCCTGCGGCTGGAGCGTAACATCATCCCTGTCATTGATGAGGGTGTGAAAATTGAGGATGAAATGGCGTTTCTACCTGCCGAGGTACGCGCCAGAGTCCAGACCAAAAACGCCGTTAAACTGAGCCACGACTATTTTGACGCCTTTGCCGAACGGGTGCGCTCTTTTTTGAAACAGCCGGTCACCAGCGTTGTGGTTCCCACGCCGACCTTCGAGCGCGTAGAGGTTTCACGCCGAATCGCCGCCGCAGACGCCGAGGTGAAGGCCGAAAGCCGCTACACCGCCGAACTGGTGGTCGATGTGCGCGGGACGGGGCAGTACACGCGCATCACCGACGCGCTGACCGCCGCCCCAGCCGGGGCGCGCATTACTGTCAAGCCGGGGACCTACACCGAGAGCCTGAAGCTGACCAAGCCGGTGACCATAGAGGGGCAGGGCGACCGCAGCCGCATCATCGTGCAGTCTGATGCGGGAGATTGCATCTTCATGGACACCGACGAGGCCACCGTCAGCGGCTTGAGCCTGCGCTGCGTGGCGGGTAGTCGCGGCGTGAAGTGCTATGGGGTGAACATCCCCAAAGGCCGCCTGCTGCTGCGCGATTGTGACATTACCTCTGATTCACTGGCCTGTGTCGCCATCCACAACCCCGCCGCCCGCCCCTATCTGGTTGATTGTGTCATCCACGATGGGAAAACCATGGGGCTGCAGATTTATGAGAACGGCGGCGGGGTGATTGAGGACTGCGTGGTCTACGGCAATACCCTCGCTGGCCTTGAAATCATAACCGGCGGCAACCCGACCGTCCGGCGCTGCATCTTCCGCGATGGGAAAGGGAGCGGGATGTTCGTCTACAAGAACGGCGACGGGGTCATTGAGGACTGTGAGGTCTATGGCAATACCTTTGCCGGTCTTGCCATCCAAACCGGCGGCAATCCGACCGTCCGACGCTGCACCTTCCGCGATGGGAAAGCGGGTGGCGTGTACGTCTACGAGAACGGCGGCGGGGTCATCGAGGACTGCGAGGTCTACGGCAATGCCTTCGCTGGCCTTGAAATTAAAACCGGTGGCAATCCAACTGTCCGGCGCTGCACCTTCCGCGATGGGAAAACGGGCGGCGTGTTTGTCAACGATAACGGCGGTGGGGTGATTGAGGACTGCAAGGTCTACGGCAATACAAACGCTGGTCTTGCAATCAAAACCGGCGGCAACCCAATAATCCGACGCTGCACTATTAGTAAAAACGGTTATGAAGCAATTTGGGTTTATGTAAATGGCAAGGCAACGGTGGAAGACTGCGATCTGCGCGGGAATAAACGTGGGGCGTGGGATATTGACAGTAGCTCCAGCGTGACGCGGCGGAACAACCTCGAATAGCGGGTGGTCGATGGTATCATGACGGCATTGTCTGCCTAGCCACACGAGGCCGTACCCCATGACGACCCCCCGCCCACACGTCACCATTTATACCGACGGCGGCTGCCAGCCCAACCCCGGCGTCGGCGGTTGGGCCGCCCTGCTGATGACCGACGACGGCCAGAGCCGTGAGCTGTCTGGCGGCGCGCCCAAAACCACCAATAATCAGATGGAGCTGACCGCTGCCATCAGCGCGCTGGAAGCCCTGTCCGAGCCGACCAACGTCACGCTGTATACCGACAGCGAATACCTCCAAAAGGGCGTCATGTCGTGGATGGCGGGTTGGAAGCGCAACGGCTGGAAGACCGCCAACCGCGAGCCGGTCAAAAACCGCGATTTGTGGGAGCGCCTCGACGCCGCGCTACAGCGCCACAAAATCACGTGGAAATGGGTCAAAGGCCACGCCGGACACGAGTTCAACGAGCGTGTTGACCAACTGGCGACGGCAGCACGCGAGGCCATCCGCCGAAATGGTTGAACTGTAACCCATCTGTGACGGCAATCTGCTTGCCATTGGGCAAGACTATCCGATATAACGGCGTCTAAGGCGGTGTCTTATCGTTCAATTGCTACCATGTAAGGTGTAATCCCCCATGACCGACCATCCCACCCTCGACAACAAAACCGCCGTCACCCGCGCCGCTATCCACGAGCTGCTGGCAAACCGTTGGAGCCGCCGCGCCTTCAGTGATGAGCCGGTTTCGACCGATACCGTCCTCAGCTTGATGGAATCGGCGCGCTGGACAGCCAGCAGCAACAACGAGCAGCCGTGGCGCTTCATCGTCGCCACCCGCGATGACCCCGATGCCCATGGACAGATGGTCTCGTGCATCAACGCTGGTAACCAGCGCTGGGCCACCCGCGCATGGGTGCTGATGGTCGGCATCGCCCGCGACAATTTCGACGTGGAGGGGCAGCCCAACAACCGCTTCTCCGAATACGACACCGGTCAGGCCGTTCAGAGCCTCGTGACGCAGGCCACCGCGCTCGGCCTGAACGTCCGCCAGATGGGCGGAATCCTCCCCGACCGTGTGCGCGAAATCTACAGCGTGCCGGAGGGTTATACGATTATGGCTGGCCTCGCCATCGGCTACCCGGGCGACCCCGACGAGCTGGTCGAGGCACTGCGCGACCGTGAGCGCCTGCCGCGCAGCCGCCGACCGCTGTCGGCGCTGTTCTTCAGCGGCCAATTTGGTCAGCCCCACCCGCTGGCCGAGTCCGACGACCAACCGTAGGGCGTGAGAGTCAGGTGAGTCTGGTCAGCAGGTGGGGGCAGTGCCTACAATAAGCCACAACCTGAACTTTGTGAAACAAGGCACTTTTAACCCCATGACCGACTCACCTCAGACCTACCTCATCACCGGCGGCGCGGGCTTCTTGGGCATCAACATGGTGCGCCATTTGCTCTCACGCGGCCATCGCGTTGTGTCACTCGACATCGCACCGTTCGACTACCCGGAAAAAGCCCAGATTACCGAAATTGTCGGCGACATCCGCAACCGCGCCGATGTCGATAAGGCCATGCAGGGCGTTGACATCGTCATCCACACCGCCGCTGCGCTGCCGCTGTACACCCCCGAAGACATCTACAGCACCGACATCGAAGGGACGCGCACGGTCATCGAGAGCGCCAAGCAGCATAGCGTGAAGCGCTTCATCCACATCTCCTCGACCGCCGTCTACGGCATACCCGACCACCACCCGCTGCGCGAGGACGACAAGCTCGACGGTGTCGGGCCTTACGGCAAGGCCAAAATCGAAGCCGAAGAAGTCTGCCTCGAATACCGCAAACAGGGCATGATTGTTCCCATCATCCGCCCGAAGTCGTTCATCGGGCCGGAGCGCCTCGGCGTGTTCGCGCTGTTCTACGACTGGGCGAAGGACGGCCACGGCTTCCCGATGCTGGGCAGCGGCAACAACCGCTATCAACTGCTGGACGTGGAAGACCT
>JALONW010000327.1 GCA_025454725.1 Anaerolineae bacterium | reverse complement strand
TCAGGGTCGGGATGTTAAGGTCGCGGATGCGTGATACGACCTCGTTGGGCTGGACGCCGTAGCCGACCAAATCACCGAGGCAGTAGCGCCGGGTCAAGCCGCGGGTGTCTATATCAGCCAAAACCGCGTCCAGCGCGGGTAGGTTGGCGTGGATGTCGCCAAAGATTGCGATGATTTCCAACAGATTTTCCTCTTCTAGGGTTAGGCTGGGTGCTGGATGAAGCCGCTGATGCGCCCGACCAGTTCATCAGCGATGGCGCGCAGCGCGTCGAGGCGTGCCGCCCGTTCGGGAATTGCCAGCGGGTCGGGCAAGCTCCAATGTTGAACCTGTGCGCCACCGTCAAACGTGGGGCAGACCTCGCGGGCGCGGTCACATACGGTAATTACCGCGTCGAAGTGCTGACCGGCGTAGTCGCTGAGGTGGTTGGGCGTGTGGTCGCTGAGGTCAACACCGCGCTCGGTCATCACCGTCAGCGCGTCGGGGTGGACGCTGAGGGGATGGCTGCCCGCGCTGTGCGATTTGACCCGTCCGCCGCTGAGATGACGCGTTAGCCCCTCGGCCATCTGTGACCGGGCGGCGTTGTGCGTGCAGACGAACAGCACGCGCATCGGGCGGGGCGAGGTGTTCGTCACGGTGTCTCCTACCAGCGCGGGGTGAAGGGTTAAACCCGCTGCCTGATACTGCTGGCGCAGCGCCGCCATATCCAGCCGGTAGTATTGGTCCCGCGAGTCGGCCTCGCTACGCCGGGCGTGAATCAGCCCCGCGTCGCGCAGCTTCTTGAGGTGATACGATACGATATTCTGCGGCTGACCGAGGTAATCGGCCAGCTCAAAGACGCGCTGGTCGCCCGCCTGCGCCAGCCGATGCAAAACGCCCCAGCGCAAATCGTGGGCGAGCAGGACGAGAATGTTGGGCGCGGCGGGCGGTGGGGGCATGAGGTTTAGGCGTTCGGTCCGAGTTCAGTGAGCCATGCGCGGATTTTACCATCAATCTCGTCGCGCACACGGCGGAAGACGGCCAACTGCTCCTCCTCGCTCCCGGTCGCGGCGGCAGGGTCGTCAAACGGCCAGTGATATTTCTTGCCGTTGGTCCACAAGACGCTGGGGCATTTCTCGTCAGCGTCGGAGCAGACGGTAAAAGCGTGGCTGAAGTGGTGATGTCCCATATATTTCTTCAGCGAATCGGACGTATGCCCCCGGATGTCGATTCCGATTTCGTCCATCGCCTTGATGCTCAACGGGTTGATGCCTTTCGGTTCCAGCCCAGCGCTGAACACCTCGAAGCGCTCCCCGGCGTGGTGGCGCAGCAGTCCCTCAGCCATCTGTGACCGGGCAGAGTTCCCCGTGCAGACAAAAATCACCTTCTGTTTGTACATAACGCGGCCTGTCCTTTGGTTTGGCTTGGCGTCATGATTATATATCGAATGAGATAGATATGTATTGTAAATACAGCAGATTTAACAGAGATATAGTGGAAAATTAAACTCAGCAGCGGCCTATAGGCGTAAAAAAACAGCACCTCTCCATACACAATGGAAAGGTGCTGTTTGTGGTAGGTTGATGGTGTTTAGTTAGGCCGCTTGAAGCTGCCGGTCGCGCCGGGGTCGGGCTGCGGCTGGGCGGCCTTGCGGCGGCCAAACCGGATGAAGTAGATGATGATGCCGACCAATTGAAGCACCAGCGCGACGCCGATTGCACCCGCCGCCGCGAACAAGATGCGCTCTAGGCGGGCGGCGTCCTCGTCAATGGCCGGGACTTCGATGACCGGCGGCGCGGCCACCAGCGACTGCACGCCCAGCTCCATCACTGACGGCAGCGCGCCGCTGGTGATGGTGGCGGTCATGGTGTCGGCGGTGGTAGGACGATATTCGGCGCTGGTGATCTGGATGGTGTATTGACCGTCGGGTAGGAACTGGAAGCAGATCACACCTTGATCAGCGGTCGGTGATTCGGCCAGCAGCGCGCTGGCGACGATCACACCCTGCTCGTTCAGCAAGTCCGCGCCGATGCCAGAGCGCAGCAGCGGCTCGAAGGCGTCGCCGGTCTCGCGTGCGCCGTTGGCATTGCGATCCTCGAACGCCCGGACGCAGAAATCACCGCCGGTTTGTGCCGACAGCGGCAGCGCGGCGGCCATCATCAACAGGACAGCCCAAAACATACGGGTGAGGGGTGCGCGCATCAGGTTAACGTCCCCGCACATACAGCGCGACGCCGATGCCGCCCAACACGACCAGCCCAGCCAGCCCGAACAGCACCAACCCAGCGATTTGGAGCAGCGAGTCGGTGTTGGTGGCGGCCTGCGTGTCTTGGATGGGCGCGGCCTCGACTTCTGGCTCGGCTTGCGTGTCTACCGGCGGCGGTGCGGCAGATTCGACACCCTGTGCCGCGCCGAAGCGGACGTTGGTGCGGACGCCATCCTGCACGCGCAGGTTGAGCATGGTCGAGGTGGTCAGCCCGAAGCCGTCCGGTGCGGTTGCCCGCGCGGTGTAGTCGCCCGGCTGCACGTCGGTGAAGCAGAACGGCTCGGAAACGCCGTCGGTGCTGTACTCGCGGAAGACGGCCTCGCCCTGCATCAGCGCAAGCTGTGCATCAGGGAGTAGGCGCTCGCCTTCCTCTTGGATTCGGTTCTGGTTGGCGTCCTCGAATACCCAGACACACAGCGACGTGATGTCCGGCACATCCACACTGGCGACTTGAGTCACGGGCGCAGGCGGCAGGTCGGTCGGGGTGAGGGTAGGGGCGGGCGTCTCGGTGGGGGGCGCTTGGGTCGGCTCGGCGGTTGGTTCAGCTGTAGCCTCTTCCGTCACGGTTTCAGAGGTTTCAACCGTCGCTGCGACTTCCTCAGTAGCGGTTGGCGCGGCGGCAGTGATGGATACGCCGGAGGTCGTACCACTGGCGGTGGCGCGTGCCAGCGCGGTTCCAGCCGGGTTTGCGCCGCTCCCAGTGGTGATTGATGAACCCGTATTCGTTGATTCCGGTTCTTCATCTTCGCTGTCACCGACACTGCCCGGCGGGCGCACGATAATCTCTTGGCCGGGGAAGATGAAGGCGGGGCGCAGGCCGGGGTTCAGGTCGAGAATGGCCTGACGGGTGGTTTGGTAGGCCACGGCGATAGCGTCGATGGTGTCGCCAGAGCCGACGACGTGGACGACTGAGCCGTCTGGCTGGGTCCCCTGCGGGGCGACGAACGGCGCAAAGGCTGGGGTCGGGACGACCGGAACGGCGGTCGCACCGGGGACGGCGGTCCCTGCCGTACCGCCCTGACCACCGACGATTAGACTGGCGTCGTCCCAGTACATGGCGTTGGGGTTCGAGGGTTGGGTTTGGGTGCTGTAGAGGAACAGCGTCACCGCGCCGCCCTCACCAGCGGTCGCATCGACCGAGGCGCGTACCCATCCGTTGGGGCTGGTCACCCAGCCTGACCAGACGATGGACGGCGAAAGCGGGTTGTTGCCGCCCGCCGGGTCAATACCGACGCGGAACTGACCGCCGGGGACAGTGCTGCCCGCGTCGTTCTGGCCGCGCTCCATGAAACCCTGTGCCGAACCGCGCACGTTGGACCCTGCCGCGACGGTGACACGCTGGAACATCGCGGTCGTGAAGGTGGCGTAGCCGCGTGAGATGCTCCACGAGCGCCCGCCTTCTATCTTAAACAGGCCGGTGTGTGGGTAGCCGTCGGGGATGCGGTTCTGCCAGTCGGCCGAGCGCGGGCTGGTGGTCGCCCAACCGTCCCAGTCACTTGGGACTTGGAAAATCGTGCCGTCGAGTTCGCTGGTTCGGCCATCCAGCACAATCTTGACGCCGGTGTTGGCCTCGAAGCCGGGGTCGCGCAGCAGGTTGGTCCCCTGCGCCTCTGTGACCGTCAGTGACCCGGCCAGCAGCCATAGCAGCAGCGCTAACCCGACCCGTAGTGTTGATGTCATGTGTCTTAACCTCTCCCCGTGTGTATGTGCGCGGGCGTTTAGGCCGCCGATTATAACATCCCTATACGGCTGATTGAGAGGGTTTGGCGCAGGACGGTGGGGCAGCGTCAGATTGGCGATGGGTCTGTTTCATTTTCGAGGCAGGCGGCACGCTTGGCGCGGTAGGGGAGATAGGCGGTCTTCCACCCTTGGTCATACTGTTCGATGTAGCGCTCGGCCAGCTCGACGAGGCTGCGGTTGCCGATGAAGCACGGCACTTTCTGGTGGAGGTGGTGCGGCTGGATGTCGAGGATGTTCCCGATGCCATCACTGGCGAGGCCGCCCGCCTGCTCCGCGATGAAGGCCATCGCCTGACCTTCGTACATCAGGCGCAGCTTGCCATAAGGCTTGCGCCCGCCGTCCAGCATATCGCCGGGGTAGACGAACACCCCGCCGCGCAGCAGATTGCGGTGGAAGTCGGCCACCATCGAGCCGATGTAGCGGTGGCTGAGGGGGGTGCCGCCTTCGCCATGAATGCCCTGAAGTTCCTTCACATAGCGGCGGACGCCCGGCGTCCAGTATTTTTCGTTGCCATGGTTGGCGCTGTAATAGACCGGGTTGTCCGGGATGGTCATGTTCGGATGGCTGAGGAGGAACTCGCCGAGGCTGTTGTCCAGCGTGAAGCCGTGGACGCCCTGCCCAGTCGAGTAGACCAGCATGGTACTGCTGCCGTAGATGACGTAGCCCGCCGCGACCAAGCTCCGCCCCGGTTGCAGCACATCGACCATCGTCCCGACTTCGCCGTCAGTGATTTTGCGGTGGATGGAGAAAATTGTCCCAACCGAGACGTTTACATCAATATTAGATGA
>JALONW010000326.1 GCA_025454725.1 Anaerolineae bacterium | reverse complement strand
GCGGTTGGCGAACCGCCCTACCATTGAAATGGGAAATCTAACTACAGGCTTTCTCCTCACCCCAGACAATCGGCGCGGAGCTTCCAGACGCGCACGCGGGTCTGTCGGATGCGGAGCTGCACACCCGTGTGACCGTCCTTGGCGCTGGCGGTCATTACCCCGTCCTCGCGCAGCTGGGTGCAGATCGCGTTGGCGGTAAAGTTCAGCGGCTGCACCCGCTCGACCTCGCGCAGCGCGATGTTGGGCAGGATGTAGACGTATTGCGGGTCGCGGTAGCCGATGACCGTGGCTTTGCCGGTTTCCGGCTCGGTCGCGCCGACCTCTGGCCGCAGGGTCTCTAACGCGCACTGTCCGCCCGCCAGCAGCTGCCCCAACACATCCAAAAAGACGTGTCCGGCGCGCTCGACTTGAACCGCTCGCACGCTCTCCAGAGCGACATCGCGCCACGACGGCAAAGAGTCGTCGTCGTCTTTTTCGATGAGAAAGCGCAGCAGGAGTTGGTAGACCGTCACCAGCACCGCCCAGTTGCCGATCATCCGACCCGTGTTGGCCTGCTGTGACAACTGCGCAGTCAACTTCTGACGGTAGCCGTGGGTGCTGCGCTCGAAACTGGTCGCCAGCTCGGCGGTCAGCGTCCCCGCGTCGGCCTGCTGTGCCACCCATGCGGCAAACACGCTGGTGAAGCCGGTCAGCGCGCCGCGCAGTCGGTCAGCGGTCATCAGCGACGTCCCGCCCGCGTCGCGCTTCTCCCACGGCGGAATTTCGACCACCATCATGCGCGACAAAATCGACGCCTCACCTTCCATCGTGCTTTCGCCGGTCGAGAGCAGCAGCCCGCGGCAGGCTTTTTCTTGGCGCAGCTTGGCCTCACGGGTCAATCTACCCCGTCCCATCCCTCTGGAATACGACTGAAGAAATCGGGTGAAGGTCTTCTCGTCGGCGTAGCACGATTTCCAGTCATCGACCCAGAACAGCCCGTCGGCGACCGCGTAGCCTAGCACCTCGACCGTGTTGACCGTGTCGCCCCACTGTGCGGGCGGGGTGTCGCGCAGGAAATTCCCGTAAAAGCTGGTCATCAGCGCGGCAATCTCGCTTTTGCCGCTGCCGGTCGTCCCAACGAGGTGCAGCGCGGGCTTCGGCGCGGCAGCTGGGAAAAAGCGCTGCAAGATCGGCAGCAGGGTGAATGCGATCAAAGTTGGCGCGAGCTGTTTGGGCAGGACAGCCACCATCGCCCGAAAGGCTGCCAGCCCATCTTCCCACGAGGCAGAGTTCAGGCTGTAATCGCGCAGTCGGTTTTCCAACTCGACCTCTGGACGCTGCTCTACCACGCCTTTGGCGTCGATGCTGGCATTCGGCGAGACATACACCCACCGCCCGTCAATCCGCGTCCAGCCGATGAAACGGTAGGTTTGGCGCTGATTCGGCTCACCGGACAATTTCAAAATGGCTGGTGCGAGGTGCTTGTGCATCCCCGCTCGCGGAGAGAAAAACCCACCGGCGCGCCCCGCAATCCAGCGCGCTAAGGCGTTGGGGTCGCCGAACAATTCGCTGGGAATGTCCAACGTGACTTGACGGGTCGGGCTGGTCAGGGTGACGCGCATCAGGTGTTCGGTGGTCTGATCCTCGTCCACGCGAGTGACAGCCTCATCCACGCATCCGACCCACTCGGCCACCACCTGCCGGATCGTGCCGCGTTCGGTGTGCCGCTCGTAGACCATGCAGCCGTCACTGATCGTGTAGCCGTCCTGCCCAATGGTGGTCTGTCCGGGCTGTTGGGTGCTGCGCCGCGACTCTCGGTACAGTCGGTCGAGGTCGCTGACCTTCAAGCCATCCCCACAGACTGTTTTAATGCGATGCCGCTCAGTTGCCCACTCAATCGGGTCAAGCGTGGCGCACGCCCGCACCGCCTCACGGATTTCTTCGGTGGTGGGACGGTGATCCATGATCGGCTGCTTGTAGCGCTCCACTAACGCGCCGACTCGTTCCGCAGGTGTGTGAATCGGTTCTCTCGGCGGACGGCTGTAGGCGCTGCGGATCGTCGCCAACGCCTCGCGCTCGCTGCTCCCGCTGGCCACATGGCGCGGGACAAGCTGGCCTGCCGCTTCAGCCTCGCTGTAGCCCGCGTCGCGCAGCTGGCAGGCCGCCGCAAACAGTTCATGGTTGCGGTTTCCCTCCGATGCACCCGACGCCAGATAGGTTTCGGTACGTGCGGGCAATCGATGCTGTCCGTTGAGCGTCACAATTTCGATTCCGCCGACCCGCTCAACCTTCGGCGGCTTCGACTCCAGCCATGCGAATTGGTCGAGCGTATAGCGTCGGTTGGATTCGAGCTGTAGGACGGTCACGGTCGCGTCGTTACGTTTTGGTTTGGTGTTAAGGCTGCCGGGCAACCGCATGACCGAGGCCACCGATTTGACATACTGATTATCCCCGCCCAACGCCCCGGACAAGCCGCGTAGGATAGCGGCGGCTTTCTCCCGTGCGGCGTCATCGGTTAAGGCGACAGATTCAGCCATAAACCAATAGGCATGGACGCCTCCGCCGCTGTCTATCACTGCCGATGGTGGCAGCTCAAAGGCGGCCAAGCGCTCGTAGGCCGCGTTGTAGCGTCCGACCTCGCCGTCACAGTCGATGTCCACCCACAGCGCAGTCAGCAGCGCCGCCGACTCGGCCTTGCCGATCTTCTCGCGGCGCAGGCACGGCGCGAAGTACACGCCATAACTGTCTGCGTTGGCCTGCTTGGCACGGTTGAAGGCTTTGACGAGGTTCATCTTGTCGCCGACCTTGCTCCAAAAGGTGCGCGGCGGCTTGCCGTCTGGATGGATGCAGCGTATTTCGAGGTATAGGTTGTCCGGTGCATTCCCGAACATAGCGCGTAGGAATGTGTTACGGTCGGGTATCTTGTCACCCGCCGTGTCTTGTGTCATACTCATGATAGTTATCTCCTGACACACAGGGATCTGAGCGTTTCGGTCGCCAAACTTTCGCGCTCAGTCTCCTGTGTGTTTTTGTTTGTCTAGCGGTCAATGTCCCAATCCTGAGTGCGACTGGGCGTCTGAATGTCGAGATTGATGCCGCGCAGTTCGTTGAAGAAGGCGGCGCGTTCGGGTTTGGTCATCTGTTCGACGGTGGCGGCGGTACGCTTAAACGACTCCAAGCCGTGATCGGCATCCAGCCTCATCAGGCGCGCCAGCAGCTCGGCTTCCTCGTGGTTGAGTCCCGCAAACAAGGGGCGGAAAACCACTTCGTCTTTCTCTAGGGTGTAGTAGCCCGCCGCGCTGGTGCGTTCGTCGGTCTGGCGTACGCCATACCAAAGCGGCATATCGATATCGTCTAACCAACTATCGGGCGTATCACTCACGACCCGCTTTTGCTGTTCACGATTGGCAAACAAGACATCGCAGCGCGCATCCCAGTCGGGTCCGACATAGCGCTCCATTTGGTCAGCTACCTGCTGTTCGGTCAGGTCGTGCAGCAGGCCGATGTGATTGACCGACTTGTTCTGGGTGAAGTACAGCGGCGCACGGTCGCCGAGGTCATCGTTGAAGAATGTCCCCGGTAGGACAACGTGGGTATGCGGGTTATGCTGGCCGGGCGATTGTGGGTTGTCGGTCAATCTGTGGTGGACGACATACGCCCACTCGACGCCCGTATCGATCCCCCGCGCCTCGAAAAACGTCTCGGTCGTCTGCTCGGTCAGCTCGCGCACGAACTGCTCCCGCTGCGCAGGCGGAACCATGGCCATCAGGTCAGGATTGACGTTGTAGACGAGGCTGAACAGCAGCACGTGCTGGCTTTTCAGCGCCTCGCAGCTGCGGGCGATCTCGGTCACCGTCCCGCCCAAGCCGTGATCCGTCCAGCGCTCGCGGCCTGCCTTCTGGCGGGCGGCTTCGTCGCGTCCTTCGCGGTAGGTCAAGTAACGCAGCAAGCCATTGGCGCGCTTGCTCTCGTTTTGGGTCGGCTTCTTGTACTGCACGTTGGCGATGCACAGCTGCTTTCTGTCCATTGTCTAGCTCCCCTCGCGGCGGCGGGTCACACGCTCAACGAAAGCGTTGAACTGCGCCATCAGGTTTTCGAGCTTGGCGTCCAACCGGTCGATCTTGCCTTCGAGGTCTTTGGCAATCGCTTTACGCGATCCGACTACATCAGGCTGATGCTGGAGATAGAATCCCACCGCCTCGCGCACGAGGTCGGCGCGGCTGGTCGTGTCACCCTTACGGCGGCGCGTGCGGTGCAGCTCGTCAAGGCGGCGGGCTTGGTCGGGTGAAAAGCCGACCGTGAAACGGATTTTGCTGCGGTCTCTGGTCGTCATCGGCGGGCCTCCTTCAATCTAGACTTGAGGGCTTGGGTCGGACGGAAACGGACGTACAAACGCTTGGTCGGTTTGCGGACTGCGCCGCGAGTCTGTAGGTCTTGGAGTTCGACGGACAGCGATCCAAAACCGTGGATGGTTACGCGATGTTTGTCTTCAAGTTGGTCTTGCCAGACCTCGATAAACACCTGTAGGACCTCCTCGATTTCACGCTGCGTCAGCGCTGGGAAACGTCGCGCCACGGCGCGGATGGTTGCTTTGTGGGTCATGTCTCACGGCCTCCTGGTGCAAAACGGCACCGGTTCGGGTTGTTGAGCGCACACCTTGCGGGGTGCGCCGTGTCGTCGGGGACATACCCGACGACACCTTCGGCGAGTGCGCAGCATCGCCGAACTCGTGCAGCGGCGGACATCCGCTGCACCGAGCCTCTGCGGCGATTGAGCAGCCAGCATTTAGCTGGCTTGCT
>JALONW010000030.1 GCA_025454725.1 Anaerolineae bacterium | reverse complement strand
GCAGGCAGCCTCGACTAGCCCGCTGAGGGTGGTGGGCGGCGATTCGACCCCAACCGAGCGCAGCATTGCCCGATTGACGGCCAAGACGTTGGCGCTCAAACCCAGCGGCCAGCCGACCTGTTGGCCGTCGGTGCGGAAGGCCGCCTGTGCGCTGATTCCCAGCCCCGCCGCATCTTCCGCCGCCACTCCCCAAGTCAGATGGGTGACGTAAGTATCCAATGGGATGACCAAACCCGCCGCCAGTAGTTCAGCCACATGGGACGGAAACACACCACCGACCACGTTGGGCGGGGTCTCGGTCGGGTCGGGGTTACGCAGCGTGTTGAGGATGCGCCCGCTGTTGGTCTTGCTGACCAGTTGGACGGTCACGCCGAACGGGTTGCCGCTGTTGAAGCGCTGGACGACCGCCCGCATGGCGTCGAGCTGGGGACCGTCCCACTCGTGCCAGTAGACCACCACCTGACCCGTCGGGTCGAGCGTGTCCAGTGGGGTCTGTGCGCTGCCCGGCCAAATCAGCGCCAACACCATCACGCAGGCCAGTAAAATCCGCTGAGTCATGGGCGACCTCCTTCTTAAATCGTCATCCCCAAATACTTAACACAAAAACCCCCGTCTGGGCAAGCCAGACGGGGGTTTTAGAGGTTTTGTGTCAGCGCGGGAGAGGTTACTCGGCGCTGTTGTCCTTGATTTCGACCTTTTTCTTGCCGCCCGTGACATCTTCCTCAGTGATTTCGCGGACGACTTCGACCTTGACGCGGGCGACGACGGCGGCGAGGGTCGCCACCACCATCAAGGGGATGCCCAGCGCGAAGCCGAGGACGCCACCGCCCACTGCGCCGAGCGTCAGGGTGGTGTCAACAATCACCTTATCGTCGGCGGTCTTGACAATCAGGCGGCGGACGTTGCCCTGACGGACGAGATCCTGCACCCGATCCATGATCTGGTTGCCCACGCCCTCGATCTCCTCGGTAACAGTCTTCTTGGTGCCTTCGGTCTTGTTTTCGTCGTTCATGATTGTTCTCTCCGTACCCTTTGTGGGTGTGTGTGTTCGTTTGCTATGCTTACTTTTACGCAGGGGGTGCGGCTGGGGTTGCAGCAGGTTTTGATGACCCCCAAAAATAGGGGGCTGACTACCAGATTACGCCCGGCGGCTCTCCCATTCTTTGCGCCCCAGCTCGTCGAGGGTGGCGAAATCCTCGTCGCTGAGGGTGATGTCCGCGGCGGCTACGTTCTCCTCAAGGTGCTTGAGCTTGCCCGTGCCGGGGATGGGCAGCATGACCGGGCTGCGCTTCAATACCCACGCCAGCGCGACCTGCGAGGGGGTCGCGCCCAACTTCTTGGCGATACCATCGAGGACGCTGCCCTCGGTGGCGAGGCCGCCCGCCGCCAGTGGGAACCACGGGATGAACGCGATGTCCTTGCGGGCGCAGTAGTCCAGAACGTCCTCGCTGCCGCGCACGACCAAGTTATACAGGTTCTGGACGCTGACGACCGGGAAGTAGTCCTGCGCCTCTTGGATGTCCGCCACGCTGACCTCGCTCAAGCCAACGTGACGGATGAGGCCCTCAGCCTGCATGTCGGCAATCACGCGGAACTGCGCGGCGCGCTCGGTGCGGTTGTCGATGCGGTGGAGCTGCCATAAGTCGATGCGCTCGACGCCCAAGCGCCGCATACTCATCAGCACACACTGGCGAAGGTAGTCGGGGTGACCGACCGGACGCCAGATGTCGGGGCCGTGGCGGGTGAGGCCGCCCTTGGTGGCGATGACGATGTTTGTGTAGGGATGGAGCGCCTCGCGCAGCAGGTCCTCGCTGACGTAGGGACCATACGAGTCGGCGGTGTCGATGAAGTCGATGCCCAGTTCTGGCAGGCGTCGCAGAACACGGATAGCCTCGTCGCGGTCTTCGGGTTCGCCCCAGATGCCCTTGCCGGTGACGCGCATCGCGCCGAAGCCCAAGCGCTTGACCGGGATGTCGCCGCCCAGCATGAAGGTCCCGCTGGCCTGTACTGAAGGGGTGGTCATAAGTTTATCTGCTCCTGCTCTAAAACCGCCCTTTATCGTACCAGACTTGGCGCACCCTAGCATCCTACCAGTGGCCTATCTGTAGGGTAAATGCATCAAAATGGTGGTGAGGACAGAGGGGCGTCTTATAGAAGCGTTTGCGGGTTGGCGTTCGCCCTTCCTCATCCCTCCCCAGCGGTAGGCGGATTCTGCGCGACTGTGATACACTGCGTAGGCGGAAAAATACCTAAACCCCCTAGGCCATCCCCCTATGAAAGAAACCACTGGGCTGATTGAAAAAATTTCCCTGCCCAACGCCACCCACCAACATTTAGAGCTGTCGGTCGATCCTTCGCTGCAAAGCCTCAAGGCTGGTCAGTTCGTGATGGCGCGGGCCAGCGAACAATGGGAACCGTACCTGCGCGTCCCATGGGTTCCAGTCGATTTGCGGGCGGGGCGACTCATCATCGAGCGCCCGGTCGAGGAGACCTACCGGGTCGGCCAGTCGGTCAGCTTGATTGGGGAGTGCGGTCAGCAAGTACGCTTCCGTAAGGGGGTGCGAAACGTGCTGTTCATCGCCTACAACACCGCGCCGACGCCGCTGCTGATGCCCATCCGCCTGCTGCTGCGGAATAAGGTCTCGACCACGCTGGTACTGCTGGGCAAGGCCACCGACTACGGCACGACCCACCTCCCGCCGGAGGTCGAGGTCATCCATGGCGATATGGATTTGAACTGGCCGAATCAGGTTATGACGGTCGGCTGGGCTGACCAAGTATTCGTCTGCGTTGACCAAGATGACGAACAGTACCGCTTCGCCCAGATTTACGAGCGCATGGGCGAACGCCGCAACGAAATCCCCAAAAATTATTTGTTTGGTCTGTTCCAATCAGGCATGGCCTGCGGCTTTGGGGTGTGCGACGCCTGCGCGGTGCGCGTGTCGGGCGAGGTGCAGTTGGCGTGTATGCACGGCTGCGCGTTCGATTTGACGCTGGTCAAATTGGGCATCGCGCCGGGGGAGGGGTAGCCGCTGTGGACATCACCATCGGGCGCGACAACAAAGAACCCATTACCCTCACCACGCCGGTCATGCCAGCGGCGGGGACGTTCGGCTACGGCGACGCCTTCCCCAACCTGTTCGAGATTGAAAAACTCGGCGCAATTGTCACGCGCCCGGTCGGATGGCGTCCGTTTTCGCCCGCCAACGGCACGCGCTTGATTTCGCGGCCCGGCGGGGCGGTCATGCATACTGGCCTGCCCAACCCCGGCCTCGTCAAGGTCATCCGCGACAACTCGGCGCTCTGGCAGATGGTCGAAATTCCCGTGATTTTGCACCTCATCGCCACCGACACCGACGACGTGGCGCGGGCGTGTGAGCGCATCAGCCAAGCGCCTTACATCCGCGCTGTGGAACTTGGTCTGCGCGACGATGTGTCATGGCAGGAGGCCGCCGAATTGGTGCGCGCCGCCGAGCGCGGCTTAGAGCGCCCGCTGCTGGTGCGTCTGCCGTTCCCCGCCAATGAGGACATCGCACGGGCGGCGGTCGATAACGGCGCGGATGCGCTGGTGGCGTTCGCGCCCCCACGCGGTACCGACCGCAACCCTCTGTCGGGGAAAATCGTGCCGGGGCGCGTCTACGGCCCCCTGCTCAAACCGATGGTCATGCATGCGGTCGGGCGGCTGAGTCGGCGCTTCCCAGCGGTGCAGATTATCGCGTCGGGCGGAATCCACAGTGTAGACGACGCCCGCGATTACATCCTGCACGCGGGCGCTGCCGCCGTCCAGCTCGACGCGGCCATTTGGGTGCAGCCCAGTCTGTTGAACCTCGTCGCCCGCGACCTCGCCGGGCTGATTTTGACCCGCCCGAAGGACGCGCTGCCCGACGAGTGGTTCCCCGGCATTGGGGAGACCGACGCCAAGCGCATGGGCATCCCCTTTAACACCAACCGCCCCACCAAAGGCGACGGGAAGGACAAACGTTGACCCCCCCGCCCCTGTTTTCCGTCATCATCCCGCACTGGAACGGCATCCGCTTTCTGACCGACTGCCTCGGCGCGCTGCAAGCGCAGACCTACCCGGCCATCGAGGTCATCGTGGTCGATAACGCCTCGTCGGATGGCTCACAGGCGTTCATCAAAGCCGATTACCCGTGGGTGAGCTTGATTGAACTGCCGACCAACACCGGTTTTACCGGCGCGTGCAACACCGGGATGCGCGCCGCGACCGGTGAGGTGGTCTGCCTGCTGAACAACGACACCGAGGTCGCGCCGACATGGGCGGCGGAGGTGATGGACGCTTTCGTCCGTCATCCAGAGGCCGGGAGCGTCGCCAGCAAGATGCTGTTGTTCGACCGGCGCGACCACATCCACACCACCGGCGATACCTTTAGTGTTGATGGGCGGGCGGGCAACCGGGGAATCTGGGAGCAGGACACTGGCCAATACGACCGCGAGGAGTTCGTGTTCAGCGCGTGCGGCGGCTCATCGGCCTACCGGCGGACGCTGCTCGACGCGGTCGGTTTGCTGGACGATGACTTCTTCTTTCTGATGGAAGATGTAGACCTCGGCTGGCGGGCACAGTTGGCGGGCTGGCGGTGTCTTTACACGCCCAAGGCGGTCGTGTACCATCACCTGTCGGCCACAGGCGGCGGCGTGACGGCCAGTTATTACGCGGGGCGCAACACCCTGCTGCTGCTCGGTAAGGTCATCCCAGCCGACCTTTGGCGCAAACACGGTGGTAAAATCATACGTGCCCAGCTTGCCGATGCATGGGCGGCGCTGAAAGCTTGGCGGGGTGAAGCCGCCCGCGCCCGCCTGCGCGGGATAGCTGCCGGGCTGTGGGGCATCGTGCGCGGCTGGGGCAAGCGTCGCGCCGTCCAGCGCACGCGCACCGTCTCGTTAGATTACTTAGAGAGCATCTTATCCCCACCACGGGGATGACACCGGCTGTATTTGCCGCGTCACAGGGGAGTACCACCATTTGAACACCCAAGACCGCCCGTGGTTATCCATCATCCTGCCCGCGCACAACGAGGAGCAGCGCCTCCCGCCGTGCCTCGACCAGATTGACGCCTTCCTCAAGACGCAGGACTTCACCGCCGAGGTGATTATCGTCGAGAATGGCAGCCAAGACCGCACCTACGAAATCGCACAGGAATACGCCAGTCGGATGCCATATATCCGACCGATGACCGTGACGACCCGTGGCAAGGGGCTGGCGGTGCGCGCCGGGATGCTGGCCGCGCAGGGCGATTACCGTTTCATGTGTGACGTTGACCTGTCGATGCCCATTGAAAGCATCCTCGACTTTTTGCCGCCTAAGCTGACCGGCTTCGATGTGGCGATTGCCACCCGCGAGGGGCCGGGCGCGAAGCGCGTCAACGAACCGGAATACCGCCATCTGATTGGGCGCGTCAACAATTGGATTATCAAGATTATGGCGGTGCGCGAGTTTGAGGACACGCAGTGCGGCTTCAAGATGTTCACCCGCGCCGCCGCTGAAGACCTGTTCACCGTCCAGCGCACGACCGGCATTGGCTTTGATGTAGAGCTGATTTACATCGCGCTGCGCCGCAAGTACGACATCCGCGAAGTGCCGATTACATGGTACGCCAACACCGATAGCAAAATCCGTGTGGTGCAGGATTCACTCAAAATGCTGTTTGAAATCCTCGACATCCGCCGCAATTGGAAGAAGGGGCTGTATGCGCGACCCTCAGACGGCCAGCACAGCGCTTGAGGAGCGCTACCGTGACCTCGGCCACCGTCACATCGCGGGCATCGACGAGGCCGGGCGCGGCGCATGGGCGGGGCCGGTGGTCGCAGCCGCGGTCGTGCTGCCCATTGGTGACGCCGATTTGCGTGACCTGCTGGCAGGCGTCCGTGACAGCAAGCTGATTAAGTCGATGCGCCGCCGCAGCGCCTTAGCCGACCGCGTGCGTGGGTTAGCGCTGGGCTGGGGCATTGGTGAGGCCGACGTGGACGAAATCGCCGCGTACAACATCGCCGGGGCGACCAAATTGGCGATGCGGCGCGCGCTCGACGCGCTGGTCGGCACGTTCCCGGCCTGCGCGCCGGATGTGCTGTTCCTTGACCATGTGCGGATGGAGGGCTATCCGCTGCCCCAACACAGCGAAGCGCGCATGGACTCGAAATCGCTGACGGTGGCGGCGGCCAGCCTGCTGGCTAAGACCCACCGCGACGCGCTGATGCTTGACCTCGATGCGCGCTACCCCGGCTATGGCTTCTCCCAGAACAAGGGCTACGGCCAAGCGGCACACGTCGCCGGGCTGGATGCGCTGGGCGTCTGCCCTGCCCACCGCTTAACCTTCAAACCGATGATGAGGCGCTTATTGTGACCAAAATCGCCCTCGTCCACGACTGGCTCAACCAGATGGGCGGCGCGGAGGATGTCTTGTTGGAGCTGGCGGCCATGTTCCCCGACAGCCCGACCTATACCTCGATTTTCGCGCCCGATCTGCTGCCGCCCGCCTTCGCTAAACTGGACATCAAAACGCTGTGGATGGACAAACTGCCCGGAATCCACCGTCATCACCAGCCCTATCTGCCGCTGTATCCAATGGCGTGGGGCGGCCTGACGCTGCGCGGCTATGATGTCGTGCTGTCAAACAAAAGCGGCTTCTGTCACGGCCTGCACGTCCCCGACGGCACGACGCACGTCTGCTACTGCCTCGCGCCGACCCGCTACGTCTGGCAGTTCGAGCATTACACCGCCCGCGAGGGGCTGGGCGGGCTGGTTCAGGCCGTGCTGCGCCCGCTGGTCTCGCTGCTCAAGCGCTGGGACTACGCCGCCGCGCAGCGCGTCCACCACTTCATCGCCATTTCAACCGAAATTCAGCAGCGCATCAAGGCTTACTACGACCGCGACTCGGTGGTGATCTTCCCGCCGGTCGATACGGCGCGTTTCGCGGCGGCGCGGACGGAAACACCGGGCGATTACTACCTTGTCGTTTCGCGCCTGATCCCGTATAAGCGCATTGACCTCGCGGTGCGCGTCTGCACTGAGCTGGGCTTGCCGCTGAAGGTCGGCGGGCGCGGACGTGACCTTGAGAAGCTGCGCGCCATCGCCGGGCCGACCGTCGAGTTTCTCGGCTACGTCCCAGACGACGACCTCCCCGCGCTGATGGCGGGCTGTCGCGCCTTCCTGTTCCCCGGCCTTGAGGATTTCGGCATCACGCCGGTGCAGGCGCAGGCGGCAGGCCGTCCAGTCATCGCGTTTGGCGGCGGCGGCGCATTGGATACGGTCAAGCCGGGCGAAACCGGCGAATTGTTCGCCGAGCAGACCGTCGAATCGCTGGCGGCGGTGCTAAAATCATTCGACCCGGCGCGCTATTCACCTGACGCCTGTCAAGACCACGCCCGCCGCTTCGATGTCGGGCTGTTCCGTGCCCAACTCCGCGATTTCTTGTCGGGGGTGTAGGGAAGTGATGGGTTTTGAGTGATGAGTAGGGGCGAGGCTTGCCCGCCCGGTGGGATAGGGGTGGCAGGTCACTCATAACCACCCCCGCAAAAACCGCAGCAAGCGCTAATTCGTATTTTCAATGTGAATGGTCATCCGACACAACGGGATGGGAAGAAACAACATGACACAACAACCGTCGGGGCGTCCGCCCCTCTCTGAAGAAGAACGCCAGCAAATTAAGTTTATGGGGATTGTCCTCGTATTCGTGTTGGGCGCTGTCCTGTTGGCGGCAGTGCTGGCGAGTGTGATTTCCCCGCTGATGCCCGAATGGGGGACGGCGGCAGAGATTGATGAAATCACGCCGGTCGCCACCGTCGAGCCATGACGGACCTCTGCGGCGACCCACTTCCCGACCTCGCCCGCGAGGCTATTGCCAAGTTCAATGCTGGGGAATATTACGCCCAGCACGATTTGTTAGAACTGCTTTGGGCGCAGACCACCGACCCCGTGCGCGAGCTGTACCGCGCCATTTTACAGGTTGGCATCGCCTATTATCACATCGGCGGGGGCAACCATCGCGGCGCGTATAAAATGCTCAAGCGAGCGCTGCGCTGGCTGGACGGGTTTCCGCCGCTCTGTCAGGGTGTGGACGTAGCTGACCTCAAACACAACGCCGAGGCCGCCCTGCGCGAATTGGTGCGCGTGGGGGACGACCTCGGCGGGTTTGACCAGTCGCTGATTCGCCCAGTGCGCTGGGCGGAGTGACGGCTTAATTACGGGATGAGTGCGACCAGCTCAATCTCGACCAGCCCATCCAGCGGCAGCTTGGCGACCTGAACGGTCGAACGGGCAGGGGAGTTGCCGCCGAGATATTGCGCATAAACCGTGTTCATCGCAGCGAAGTCGTTCATGTCCTTCAGGAACACCACCGCCTTGACCGCATGGTCGAGGTTGGTCCCAGACGCCTCTAGGACGGCGCGCAGATTTTTGAGCGCTTGGTGGGTCTGCTCGGTAACGCCCCCCGGCACGAATTGGCCTGTGGCCGGGTCAAGGCCGAGCTGACCGGCGGTGAACACGAATCCGTTGGCGACAACCGCCTGCGAGTATGGGCCAGCGGCGGGCGGGGCTTGGTCGGTGTGGATAATCTGTTTCATGGGGGTTAGTCCTTCCGGGTGTCGGGTTTGCTGAGGATACGGTTTAGCTCGCGCAGCACCATATGGGGCTGCTCATCGCGTAGGAGAGGGAGGCGGGCGCGGGTGCGGGTAATCTGGTTGGTCTCGATTTCCCCGACAATCAGCGCCTCGTCGAAGTATAGGCCGTGGGTGACAAACTCGCCGTTGGGGTCAACAATCGACGAGCCGCCCCAGAAATTCTTGCCGTCCTCATAGCCGACGCGGTTGCAGTGGACGACATAATTGGTAAACATGCTGCCGTAGGCTTGGTTGACCAGCTCCACCCAGCGCGAACTGCCCAACCGGTCGCCCGAATCGAGGCCGCGTGATGGGCTGGAACTTTGCAGCAGTAAAATATCCGCGCCGTCCTGCCACAGCAGGTAAGGCGGGCTCATGTGCCAGAAATCCTCGCACACCAGCATCCCGACCCGCCCGAAGCGCGTATGGAAGGCGCGGGCGTCCTCACCGGCGTCGAAATAGCGCGCCTCATCGAACATGGCATAGGTCGGCAGGTAGATTTTGCGGTGGACATGCAGGCACGCCCCGCCGCTGAGGTACGCCGCAGCGATATAATAGCGGTTGCGCGTGTCGCGCTGGACGAAACCGACCACGAGGTCGAGCCGCTGGCTCTGTTCGAGGAACTGGGCAAATACCGGGTCAGATGCTTCGGCGCGGATGGCGACCTCTGGCACGAGGTCTTGGACTTGGTAGCCGGTCAGCGACAATTCCGGGAAGACCAACAGGTCTACACCGCGCCCGACTGCCTCGTCAATCATGGCGAGGTGTTTGGTGAGATTGGCCTGTACGTCGCCCAACTTGGGGTACATCTGGGCGAGGCCGACGGTGACACGCATAAAACTCCCATCTGCTTGCGCCCAACGGCGCGCTTTGCACAATCTAACCGCATTTGACCCATCACCGCTAGGGGCTGTTATGACCAACCACCACACCCTCGACCAAGCCGCTGCGCTCATTACCGACGGTATGACCGTCGCACTGGGGGGGATGACGCTTTATCGGCGGCCAGCGGCCTTCTGCCTCGCACTGCTGCGGCGCGCCGTCCGCCCGCGTGATTTGACGCTGTTGGGCTTCACCCATGGCATTGACGCCGATTGGCTGGTCGGCGGCGGGTGCGTGTCGACCGTCCGCACCTGTTATTTTGGCTTGGAGGCGTTCGGCCTCGCGCCAATGTTCACCGAGATGGCGACCAAAGGCGCTGTGACTGTGCTAGAGGAGACCGAGGCCAGCATCGGCGGCGGCTTGCGCGCCCAGATGGGGGGAGTTGGGTTCATGCCGTCGGTGGCGTGGCTGGGGACAGACCTCCCCGCGCTGCGCCCAGACGTAAAGACCATCACCGACCCGTACACCGGCGAAACGCTGATGGCGTTCCCGGCGATTCCCGTTGATGTGGCGGTGATTCACGCGCTGGAAGCTGACGACTATGGCAACGTGAGCATCAATCAGAATACGGCGATTGATGTCGAGTTGGTCGCTACGGCCAAAACGGTAATCATCACGTATGAGCGCCGCGTGGCGGAATTGGTCAAATCCGCCGACCGGCTGATTATCCCGTCGCCCGTGCCGGACGTGTTGGTTCATGCGCCGCGTGGGGCGTGGCCAACGAGCTGCCACCCCGATTATCCGCTGGACGGCGCAGCCATCATGGATTACATGGACGCCTGCGCGTCGGGCGACTTCGAGGGGTATATCGGTCGGGTAGGGGAACGTTAGGCCGGTTTCGCCCGTACCTGCTCGGCGAGGTTGTGGCCGATGATGCGGTACTCGTCTTTGAGCTTGAGTTGAATCGGCCCGTTAAACGGTGCGACGTGGTGGACGGTGACGGGCATGCCCGGCATCAGCCCCAGCGCCTTGAGGTAATTCAGGCGGTCGGCCTCGCGGGTCTGCACGCGGGTGATGACCAGCGGAACGCCGGTCGGCGATTCCGTCAGTGCGTGGTCATCGATGGCCGCAATCTCGCCAGCGGGGGAGGGGATGGGTTCACCGTGCGGGCAGAACTGCGGCCTGCCCGCCATCTCCCACATGCGGTCGAGCAGTTGGTCGGTCAGACCAGCGGCCATGCGCGCCGCTTCAGGATAGACCTCTTGCCAGCCCAGCCCCATCACGTTGACCATAAAGGCTTCAGCGATGCGGTGGGCGCGCAGCCGTATCAGCGCCTCGCGCTGGCCGTCGAGGGTCAGGCGGATGCCCTGATACGGGGCGTGTTCAAGCAAACTCTGCTGGCGCAGCCGCGTGACCATCCTGTTGACGGCTGGGGGCGTGACGAACAAAAGCTCCGCCAGCGCCGAGGTGCTGACGTAATCTTGCCCGGGGCTGCGCTCGCCGAGGCGATAAATTTCGACCAGATAATCCCGCATCTTGACGCTGAGGTCGTCCGCTGGGTCGTTGTCGGGCTGGTGGCTCAAGGGCGCTACATCCCCATTTCGAGGCGGGCTATCAGGCGCTCTGGCATCCGGTACTGGCGCATCCGGCGCTGAACCGACGACACATCATACGGGACGCGGCGGTGTTCCCAGATATTCTTCTCAAAGTCGAGCAGGGCATAGGCTGCGCGGGGGTCGGTGTCACGCGGCTGGCCGACGCTGCCGGGGTTGATAATCTGCCGCCGCCCGTTGAGGTGGCGCTGTTTGCCGTAGTTGGGACGGGTGGCGGTGGTGTCGTACTCCGTCACCTGCTCATAAATCACCGGCTGGTGGGTGTGACCGACCAGACAGTAAGGAGTCTCAAAGTGCGGGAAGTTATCCGAGGCCGTTTTGGTCTCTAGGATGTACTCCCAGATTGGCTCACGCGGGCTGGCGTGGGCGAGGGTGTAATCACCAATGACGAAGGTCACGGGCAGCGCTTCCAGCCAGTGGGTGTTGTCGGACGTGAGGGTTTCCCGCGTCCAGTCCACGGCGCGGCGCGCATCCGGGTTAAACGTGCGGATGTCGAGGCGGTCGAGGGCGGCCCAGTCGTGGTTCCCCGCGAGGCACAGGTGCGGCAGTTCGCGCAGCTTTTCCACGCAGTCGTTGGGGTCGGGGCCGTAGCCGACCACATCACCCAAGCACCAGACGTAATCCCACATCCCTTGGGCGTCCTTTAGGACGGTCTCAAAGGCGGTGTAGTTGGCGTGTATATCAGAGATGACGAGAATACGCATAAGCTTGTCTTTTAACCTGTCCGTCCGCGCACCCGCGCACTGGTGAGGGCGTCGCCTAAATCATACCATCCTTTAATCAACCCCGCGATAGGTAGTCCACAATCTGGGGATGAGGAAAGCCATCAACCTATGAGGACAAGCCTCATGCCCTGTCAGTACAACAGAGATTATCCCAAGCCATTTTCCAGCCTTTGCGTGGGAGGATTTCTTCCTGTACGGACAACATATATGCTGTCCGCTCTATCAATCTCGTTAAACCGCGTGATTACCCGCAACTCCGAACAGTCAAAAAACCGCCCCTCTCCACGCGAATGGAAAGGGACGGTTTTGCTCAGACAGCGATTTGAGCTACTTGCTGCCAGTCAGCGCCGCAATCGCCTCACGGTAGGCGGTCACCGTGCGGAGCTTGACCTCATCGTAGCCGCGCACCATGTCCGGCAGACCGGCCAGCTTGACCGCGACATCGTAATCACGGTCGAGGGTTGGCAGCGTGCGGGCGACCATCTCGCGGTACTCAGTCAGCAGGGCGCGTTCGACGCGGCGCACATGGTCGTAGCCGAAGATGTCCAGCGGCGTCCCACGCAGACCCTTCATCCCGCGCAGCATCTTCATGAACGGGGTGAACCACGCGCCCAGCTTGAGCTTGCGCTTGAGTCCGAACGTCCGCAGTAGCGGCGGGTGAAGCATGACCGCGACCTGCGCCGACGGCCCAAACTGCTCGGCCAGCTCATTTTTCACGTTCTGCTTGAGGTGCAGGCGGGCGACCTCGTACTCGTCTTTGTACGCCATGAACTTGTACAAATACTTGGCGACCGCCTCGGTGAGTTGGGTCTGGCCGGGCTTGGCCTGCGACTCGGCCACAAAGACCTGCTTGACGAAATCGACGTATTGGCGGGCGTAAGTCTCGTTTTGGTAGGCGATGAGTTCCGGCACGCGGTGTTCCAGCAGACGCACGACCTCGCCGGACGCGCCCACACTGTCCACCAGTTGGCGCGCCACGCCGTCAAGGGTGGCCGGGGTGTAATCCAAGTCACCTTGGCGGCTGGTCTGGAGCGTATGCACCCATTCCGGCTCGACCACGATGCGCCGCCCAACGCGGAAGGCTTGGATGTTGGCCTTGACCGCCACCCCGTTGAGCGTGATGGCCTGTTCGATGGCCTCAGCGTGAACCGGAATCAGGCCGCGCTGATAAGCCGCGCCGACCATCATCAGGTTGGCCTGCATGAGGCTGCCGAACAGCGCCTCGCTGATTACGATGGCGTCAAAGTAGACGTTGGCGTCCGGCGTGGTCATGTTGTCGATGGAGCGCTGGAGGTAGTTCATCCCCGGATAGCCGACCGACTTGTTGGCGACCATCTGGCCGGTTGGGACGATGCTGCTCGACACGACCGCGACGGTTTGGCCGGGCGTGGCGTGCATCAAGTTACCCGGCTGCGCGCCGCTGAGTTCATCGAACACCAGATAACCATCGGCGCGGCCACGGCTGACCTTGTTCGCGCCTTCTTCTACCGTGTCGAGAATTTTGATGTGTGAGACGACCGGGCCGCCCTTTTGGCTCAGGCCGGTTTGGTCCAGCGCGACGACCGCTTTCCCGTCGATGACCGCCGCCGTGCCGAGAATCTGGTTGACCGTGACGACGCCAGTCCCGCCGATGCCCATCATGTACAAGTTCGACTCGCCGTGCGTGCGGTAGACTGGGTCGGGCAGTGCAATATCGACCTCGTACAGCGGCTTAGTGCGCTTGAGTTCCGCCGCCACCGGTTCGACCGTGATGAAGGCCGGGCAGTCGCCCTTGAGGCACGAGTAATCTTTGTTGCATGACGACTGGTGAATCTGGGTCTTGCGCCCGAACTCGGTTTCGACCGGGAACACGCTCAGGCAGTTGGATTTTTCGCCGCAGTCGCCGCAGCCCTCACACACCGCTTCGTTGATGAACACGCGGGTGTTCGGTTCTTCAATCAAACCGCGCCGACGCTTGCGCCGCAGTTCCGCCGCACACTCTTGGTCGTGGATGAGGACGCTGACGGTGGGGTGGTCGCGCAGCACGAGTTGGGCTTCGTCGATGCGGTCACGGTGCCAGACTTCGACCCCTTCGGCCCACTGCGTATTAGGCGGGTAGGCGGTCGGGTCAGGCGTGGTGACGATGATTTTCCCGACGCCCTCGGCGCGCAGGAGCTGGGTTAGGTCCCAGATGGGCATCTGGACTTCCGGGTCTTGGCCGCCGGTCATGGCGACCGCCGAGTTCCACAAAATCTTATAGGTGATGTGGGTCTTGGCGGCGATAGCCTGCCGAATCGCCAGCGTGCCGCTGTGGAACAGCGTGCCGTCACCAATGTTCTGGTAGATGTGCGGGGTGTCGGTGAAGTGCGACGCGCCGACCCACTGCACGCCTTCGCCGCCCATCTGCGTCAGGCCGCTAATCGAGTCTTTCGAGCGGTCCATGAGCAGGGTCATGGTGTGACAGCCGATGCCTGCGCCGACCAGCGACCCTTCCGGGACGCTCATGGTCGAGGTGTTGTGCGGGCAGCCCGAACAGTAGTACGGTGTGCGCGCCGACCCTTCGACCATCGGGAGAATCATCGGCAGCGGCAGATTGGCGAGGTCATGCACGCGGTTGTTGAGCGCCTCACGCGGGATGCGCTGGGTCAGCCGCTGATAGAGCAAGCTGGCGAGGTCGTCGCTGTCCAGCTCACCGTGGGCTTTGACCAAAAGGCGGTCATTTTCGTCGTGCTTGCCGACGATGCGCGGACGCTCGGCGAGGTTGTACAGCGCATCGCGCAGTGCCAATTCGAGGTAAGCGCGCTTCTCCTCGATGACGAAAATTTCTTCCAGCCCACGGGCGAAGTCGCGCAGGGTCGCGGTGTCGAGCGGATAGAGCATCGCCACCTTCAGGATGCGAATTCCGTAGTGGCGCAGCGCGTCCTCGTCGAGGCCGAGTTCCTTCAGCGCTTGGCGCAGGTCGTAGTAGGTCTTGCCCGCCGCGACGAGGCCAATCCAGTCGTCATCGCTGCGCGTCACCACTTTGTTAAGCTGGTTGGCCGCGCCGAATGCCCGCGCCGCTTCCAGCTTGCCGTCGATGATTTCGCGCTCAGTCTGGAGCGAGTAGGGGGTAAGCAGCATCGGGCGCTGGATGGGCTGCCACGGCTTGCCTTGCAGCGTGAAGCCGGGGTCAACCACGTTGATGCGCTCCGGCGAGACCTCGATGCTGGCAAATTCGTCGGCCACGTTGGTGACGACCTTATAGCCGACCCACAAGCCGCTGTAGCGCGACATCTCGTAGCCGTAGCGCCCGAAATCGACCATCTCTTGCACGTTGCCGGGGTACAGCACCGGCATAAAGGCGTCGATGAGCTGCTGCTCGGTGGCTGAGGGCAGGGTAGACGATTTGGCGTTCGGGTCGTCGCCAGCCAGCGCCAAGACGCCGCCGTAGCGACCCGTCCCAGCGAAGTTGGCGTGCTTGAAGGCGTCGCCGCTGCGGTCAACGCCCGGCGCTTTGCCGTACCACATGCCCATCACGCCATCATATTTGGGGTTGGGCATGGTGTTAGCAAGCTGGCTGCCCATTACGGCGGTGGCCGCGAGGTCCTCGTTGAGGCCGGGCATAAACTTAACGTGGTACTGCTCCATAATTTTTTCGTTCTCTTGGAGCAGCATGTCCAGCCCGCCGACCGGCGAGCCACGATAGCCAGAGATAAAGGTCGCGGTGTTCAGTCCGCGCCGCTGGTCAGCCCGGCGCATATCCAGCGGCACGCGGACGAGCGCCTGCACGCCGGACAGGACGATGAGACCTTCTTCTTGTAAATATTTAGCATCAAGCGAAAAATCTGGTTTGCCGGTTAACTTGCGCTTGCGGCTGCCGCTGTCACCCGGAAGGTCACCGGGGGTGGGTTTTAGATACTCGGCCATCCGACTCCTCTACATACAAATACTCTGATGCACTTGTCTCCATAGTAGCCTATCTTTGTGCAAAGTGCCAGAAGGTTCAGTGGTTAAGATACACGAAGAACCTTGTTTTCGGTTGTACAGGATGTGCAAACGCCGAAGAAAAACAGGTTATGCAGCCCAAAAAGCCTGTCACCGCACGCGATGGTACTTTGCTGGGATGAGCAAGCGAAGCCGGTAGCCGAGTTCTGGGTGAGAGACTTCACATTTCCTTAAAGCTGGCTTAACACGGTGACACTATCGTAATGGGCGGGTTTGCTTATGAACCTCAAAACAGGGAGATTTACGGATGCGTACCCAGAAGATTTTTGTGGCGGTCGCGATGGTCGTTTTGGCCGCGCTGACCTCGTTGAGCGTGATGGCGCAGGACGCCCTCGGCTCGGAGTCCAACCCAATTCAGGTCTACTTCGTGCCGTCGGTCGAGGCGCAGGTCATCACCACCGGTGGTGAAGTTATGGCTGCGGCGCTCGAAGAGGCCACCGGCCTGAGCTTCGAGGTCTTCGTCCCGACCTCGTATGCGGCCACCGTTGAGGCCATGTGCGCTGCCCCCGGCAGCTCGATGGGCTTCATCCCGGCGGCTGGTTATGTCATCGCCAACAACCGCTGCGGCGTCGAGGTTTCGGCGGCTGCGGTTCGCCGTGGTTGGCCGGTGTACTGGGCGGCTTACATCACCCGCCGTGACAGCGGCATCCGCACCTTCAACGACCTCGCTGGTCGCAGCTGGGCGTACCCGGATGCGGGTTCGACCTCTGGTTACATCTTCCCGCTGGTTGAGCTGCTTCAGGCTGGCATTGAGCCGGGCGAGCGCGTTGAAGCCGGTAGCCACAACAACGTTGTGACCGCCGTCTACAACGGTGAGGCCGATTTCGGTACCACCTTCTTCAGCCCCCCGGTGGGTGAGTTCGGCGCGTGGAGCATCGGCGACAGCCCGGAGCCGTATGACCTGACCGTCGAAGAGTCGTTCATCGGTGACGACGGCGCGCTGTACGTCGGCAACGTCCGCATCCTCGACGCCCGCGCCAACATCCGCGAGACCGCGCCGGACGTGGTCGAGCAGGTCAAGGTCGTGCGCCTGAGCGCCCCCATCCCCAACGACACCCTGAGCTTCGGGCCGGAATTCCCGCCTGAGCTGAGCGCCCAGATCGTCGATGCCCTGATCGAGTTCAGCACCACCGAAGCGTGGGCCGAGTCGATT
>JALONW010000325.1 GCA_025454725.1 Anaerolineae bacterium | reverse complement strand
AAGTTGAAGGCGGGCTTCTGCGGCTGGTCGGCAGCCTGTGCCTTCCAGTAGCGGATGATGCTGTTCAGCTCACTGTCCGATACGAACACACCCTGAAGACGCTGTGCTGAGGGCGAGTCGGCGGACAGGTAGAGCATGTCACCGCGACCGAGCAGCTTTTCCGCGCCCGGCTGGTCGAGGATGACGCGGCTGTCCACGTTACCGGCCACCGCAAAGGCGATGCGCGCCGGGAAGTTGGCCTTAATCAGACCCGTGACGACATCTGCTGACGGGCGCTGGGTGGCGATGACGAGGTGGATACCGGTCGCACGCGCCATGGCCGCCACGCGGGTGATGTAACGCTCCGCCTCTTCCGGCGCAAGCATCATCAGGTCGGCCAACTCGTCGATGATGGCGACGATATAGGGCATGGCCTCTGCGTCGGCGGCGCGGTTGCGGTTGTAGTCGTCGATGTTACGCGCACCAGCCACGCTGAACTTCTTATAGCGGTCATCCATTTCGCGGGTCAGCCACTTCAACACGCCGATGATGCGCTCCACGTCCACGACGACCGGCGCAATCAGGTGCGGGATGCCGTTGTAGCCCGTCAATTCGACGCGCTTAGGGTCAACCATGATGAACTTCACTTGGTCGGGCGTGTTCCGCAGCAGCAGGCTGGCGATGATGGCATTCACGCAGACCGACTTACCGGAGCCAGTCGTACCGGCAATCAGTAAGTGGGGCATCGACGTTAGGTCGGCGGCCACCGGCGTACCGTCCACGCTCTCGCCCAGCGCAATCGCCAGCGGCGACTTAATGCGCTGGAAGCGGTTGGCCTCCATCACGTCGCGCAGGCTGACGGTCATTGGGTTGTCGTTCGGCACTTCGATACCAACATAGCCCTTGCCCGGCACTGGCGCTTCGATACGGATGCTGCGCGCACCCAGCGAAAGCTGCAAGTCTTTGTCAAGCTGTGCGATGGCCGACACCTTGACGCGGCTCTGACGGTCGCGCTGGGTGACATAGCCCGGCTCGACACCGAACTGCGTAATCACGGGGCCGGTGTTGATTTCGACCACTTTACCCGGCGCGCCAAAGCTCTCCAACGTCTCTTGGATGATGCGGGCGCGCTCGACCAGCGCCTTGCGGTCGTAGTCGGCCTTGCTGCCGGGGTTGAGCAGTTGACGGAACTCCGGCACGTTGTAATCGTGGCGCGGCGTGGTGCTGTGGACCAGCGGCGGCGCTTTGGGCGGCGTGATGGGCAAATTGGGGGCAACGCCCACTGTCGGCCCCTCGACCGCCGTCGGGTTGGCTGGCGCGCTGACCGGCTGGGCAGCAGCGGCGGGCTGCACCTGTGCCGGGGTCGGTGCGGGCGGCGGCGGTGGCATCATCGGTACGGGTGAAGGTGTGGACGCAGCGGCGGGCTGGTTAATAGGCGGCGCAAAACTGGCGCTGCCGCTTTCGGCGCTGCGCTGTGTGACCAGCGGCGACGACGGCGCAGCGGCGGGGGCAGCCTCTGGTTTGCGACCGGGCAGGCGGTTCAGCAAGCCCCGGAACGCGCCCGCCGCCCCAGCTTGGGCGCTTGCTGGCGACGAGTCGGCGGAGGCAGACGTGACGACCTGACCGCCGACGCGCACCATCGGTTCTGCGCCCATCGGCAGCGCGGGCTGGCGCACCTCGGCACGGCCTGTTTCCAGCGCACCCGGTCGGCTGACCGTGATGCGGGCGGCCTCGGCGCGGCGGGTGGCCGCAATCTGGCGTTGGGCGGCGCGGCGCTGGGATTGGTGCTGCCAGCTCACGCGGAAACTGCGGTACAAGCTGACGAACAGCACCATCAGCTCGGTGGCGGTGGTACGGGTAATCAGCATTCCGGCCACCAGCAGCAGGCCCATGACGAACACAAACCCGCCAATTTCCCCGATGTTCTCGACGAGGAACAGGTGGGTGTTCATGCCGATGATGCCACCGCCGCGCCCATCTTGGTACGAGCGCTGGACGACAATCCTGAAGCAGTCGAGGTCGCACTGGTAGCGCGGGCCGAGGACTTCGATATATTGGAACAGCGTCAGCAGGCCGATGTAGGCCAGCACAACGCCCGCAATCCGCACCATGTCCAGCTCCGGCGGGCTGTCACCGAAGCGTGTGACCAATAGGAAAATACCGACGCCGCCCATGGTCATCGGGACGGCGAACGCGCCCCAGCCGAGCAGTTGGCCGATGAAACGGTTGATACTGCCGGTCACGTTGGCCTGTTCCGCCGACAGCGCGCTCAGACCCAACACCACCGCGCCGAGGATGAGGCCGATGCCAATCAGGTCGAGCTTGGTGTCGAGGTTCCAGCCGGAGGTATCGGCCTGCGGGAGGCGCGTGCTGCCCTCGCGCAGGGTGCGGCTCTGCGGCTCAGTAGCAGGAGCGCGGCGCTTGCCGGTCATCCACTCCCAGATACCACCGCCGCCCTCTGGCGCGGCTTGAGTTTTTGCAGCGGCCTGTTTGGTCTGGCTGGTCGCACCCGGTCCGGGTTTGGACGGGGTGGCCGCAGCGCCGGGCTTGGCCGCCGCACCTGCCGCAGCTGATGCTGCGACAGCGGTCTCTGCGCCGCGCCCAAACGGGAGCCTGCTGCGCAGTCCCGCGAGGAATCCGCCGCCGGATTCTGGCTCAGAGGCTTTGTCGTCCTTGGGTTTGGCCGCACCCGCACTGGTCGAAGAAGACGTGGTCGGCCCGCCGGGGCGTGACGGCGCGGCGCTCGATGACGGCGGGGGTGCACCGCCCGGACGTGAACCCGGCGCACTGCTGCTAGAAGACGATGAACCAATGGGTCCCGTCCCGCCCGGACGCGACCCCGGCGCGCTGCTCGATGAGGAAGGGGACGAGGACGACGGCCCCATCCCGCCGGGGCGCTGGGGCGCAGCCGACGACGCTGAGGATGATGACGACCCCGGCGGTGGGACGGGCTTTTTGGGGTCATCCGCCGGTTTCTTGTCGGCAGAATCGCCGCCACCCCGGTTGAACATGCCGCCCAGCCGTCCTGTGAGGCCGCTGGCTATTCCGGCAAGGCCGCCGCTGCCCTCATCGGGCTTCTTATCGTCCTTTTTGTCAGTGGGTTTCTTATCGTCGGGTTTTTTGTCACCTTCACCGCCGCGACCGGGGATGCGGTTCAGCAGGCCGCCCATATTGAAACGACCACCGCCCTCGTCGGGCTTTTTCTCGTCTTTTTTGTCATCCTTCTTAGGGTCAGACATCCGGTCATCCCGTGGAGCGGTCGTAGGGGTGTTGGATGGGCGCGGCGCGGGGTTATTCCCGCCCGATGACGAAGACGACGACCCCAGTGAGCCAGTCCCGCCGGGGCGCGAGGCAGGGTTATTACCGCCGCCGCTGCCACCTGATGATGAGCCAAGCGGCCCGGTCCCGCCGCCGGGGCGTGAGGCCGGATTATTCCCGCCCGATGACGAAGACGACGACCCCAGTGGGCCGGTCCCGCTGCCGGGGCGTGACGCCGGATTGTTGCCGCCGCCGCTGCCATAGCCGCCGCTGGGCGGTGTAGGGCGCTGTGGATTATTTCCTGAGGGGTTGTTGCCACCTGATGATGAAGACGACCCCAGTGGGCCGGTCCCGCTGCCGGGACGTGACGCAGGGTTATTCCCCCCGCCGCTGCTGCTGCCATAACCACCGCTAGACGGATTGGAGGGGCGCGGCGGGTTATTGTTCCCTGAGGGGTTATTCCCGCCAGAAGACGACCCCAGTGGGCCAGTGCCGGGGCGCGAGGCGGGATTATTCCCACCGCCGCCGTAGCCGCCGCTGGAAGATGGTGGCGTCGGGCGCTGGCCGCCCATCCCCGGTGGGGGGACGGCACTGCCGCCGCCCGGACGCGCCGGGGGAGTCGCAGACGAACCGCCTGACGGGTTGCGCCGCAGCTCATCCCCGGTCATGGGCTGGTTGGGACGACTGCCATATCCACCGGTCGCCGATGGACCCGATGGGCGCGCAAACGGGTTGTCCCGCGAGGCCGACGACGGCTTACCCTCTTCTGGGCTGTCGTCCTCGTCGTCGGGGTAATCTTGGGAATATTCGTCCCGTTCGTACCGCACATCGTCGTCAGACATGGTATCCTCGCTCGCGCCCTAAAAACTTTTATCTTATCGTGTTGGGTTGGATGGGCCACCTAGAGCATACCATATTTTGGCGCTTTAGGCGATAATAATTAGCTCAAATGTTCGTTTTATTTTCGTAAAAACTGCCCACCGCTTGGGCTACGGACCGCGGCCAGCATCAGCGCTGACCGCGTTATCCATCTCGACTTTATGGGTTTGCGTATGACCCAACCCGCGTAGGCTTCCCGCCGCTTTGAGCGCGTTAGGGCGTCGGGGTTGGGGTCGCCTCGGCGCGTGTGATGAGCTGCCACGTCCCGTTGACCTCGTTGAAACGCAGCCAATCGCCGTAGAAACTGCGGAGGAAGTGGAAGCCCGGCGCAGCGATGAACTCGCCCTCGACCACTTCACCTTCCGGCTGGTATTCGTAGTTGGTGACGAAGCCCAGCTCGGTCTCGATGCCCCAGCCAATGCCGTCACGCACTTCTGGGTTGCCGCGCCAGACCTGACCGAAACCGCGCACCGGCTGGTACAAACCCTCCGGCGGGACGATGGCGGGGTCGAACTCGATTTGCCCCTCGACGAAGTTGTCCTCGTAGACCTGCCACAGGCCGACACCCGGCTCGGTCTCAATCAACACCCAAATTTGGCCGGTCGGCTCCAGCCACAGCATCCGCCCGCGCTGGAAGACCTGCTCGGCCACATAGATTTCGCGGTTGGTCGG
>JALONW010000324.1 GCA_025454725.1 Anaerolineae bacterium | reverse complement strand
GGCGCAGGCCAACGGCTGGCCGGTGCGGTCGCCGCTGGCCGCTGACGAGCGCGGCGGGATGGTCGTCCTCGACGTGCCGCACGGCTATGAGGTCAGCCGCGAGCTGCTGGCGCGTGAGGTGGTCATCGACTACCGCGAGAAGGCCGGTATCCGCGCCGCGCCACACTTCTACAACACCGACGCCGAGGTCGAGCTGGTGCTAGACACCATCCGCGACATCCTCGACAGTGGGGCGTGGCGCAAACATGACGCCCAGCGGTCATTTGTGACGTAGGGAGACTTACATGCCGCTGCCGCGCACCGTTTCCTCCATGTGCGCGGCAACCCTCGTCTTCAGTTGGCCGTAGATTTACGTTCTCGTGCAGGGATAATCGCCGACAGCCATCTCAGCCAAGCGTTGACTCACACGTTTTGTATCGTTGATACGCAAGACGCGAACCGTCGCACGTCCCTCCGAGGTCAATCCGATGATGGTAGCATCAGGATTTAGCCTGAAGTGATCGTCCCAAATCTGTTGACGGGGATCGTAAAGTCTGGTTGCGGCGCGGGTTAATGGATCAAGTGCGGCAACATTATCGCCTTTGTGGGCGTTACATTTTGGACACGCCAAGCATAGATTATCGTCATGGTCTGTACCATCATGCTTGATCGCAATAATGTGATCAATGTGAAACCTCGCTAAACGCCCGGCCTCTCCCAAGCGACAATATTCGCAGCAATTTCCTGCGCGCTGACGAACAAACTGTTTCTGTTCATCACTGATGCTCATTTAGATTGTGTCTTTAGCTTCAGTTTCATCTTGGCTTTGAGCAGCGAAAACATTTCATCGACATTAAGAAACTCGGTGAGTTCTTCCTGTTCGGCAGAAGTCAACTGACCTTCCCCGTTTTTATCGAGCAGCGCGTCGAGCCGAGCCTGTAAATCATCCGGCAAGAAGAAATCGATGATTTCTTGTGGTGACGGTTCTGTTTCGAGGAAATCTGTCACGACATCAAAAACGGTACGAGTGGTTGGATTCAGCATGGCCGCTCTCCCCATATCACTAAAGACTATTTTATCACCTTTCATCGGCATGAAGAAAGCACCCTAGAATTCACGCATTTTGAATCGAAGCCATTATCTCTACCTTCACGGATAGCGCACCGGCGCGAGAGGTAGGTCTGCGCCGTCGGACAGCATCACATCGCCGGTGCGCTCATCGACCGCCCGCAGCGACACGTCCCAGACCACCGGCGCAGACACTGCCGGGACATTCAGCACAACCACATCGCGGATGACCTGCCCGGCGCGCCAACAGGTCGGCGGGTACGCGCCGCCCTGCGGCGTCCAGCGCAGCGGCTCGGCCTCCAGCGCCCCGACTTCGGGGTCAACCGTGCGGGCGATGAGTTCAATTTGGTAGGGGCGTTCAGTCGGTGTGCCGCCCAGCCACTCAAACTCAAACGTAATGGCTTGCACCGACGGGTCACCGACCGTGCGATACTGCACCAGCGAAAAATCACCGACATAAGCCGCGCTGGTGAGCGTTTCACCGACCGGCGTCCACGGCAAGTCGCCCAGCCCGCCGATGTCGGTGCGCGGGGTCTCGGTCGGCGGGTTCATGTCCAGCGGCACGACGTACAGCGCATAGGCCATCGCCAAGACCACCACCGCCTGCGCGCCCATTAAGACCGTCTCGGCGCGCAGACCGAATGATTGCCGGGGCAGCGCGCCCATAATCAGCAGCAGCGGCATGTAATAGATGAGGATGCGGGCGTTTTCGCCCTGCACGATGCCCACGACGTTAACCAGCACCACCGTCGCTGCCATGCTGAGGGTGAACACCGCCAGCATCCCGACCGGCTGACGGGCGGCGCGCACCGCCCCCCATACCGCCAGCGCCGCCGCCGGAATCCCAGTGAACAGCGCGATATCCCACGGGTGCAGCACCAGCCACGGCAGATACTCGCGCACGACCAGCTCGCCGTGCGCGGTGAACGTCTCGCGCAGGATGTCGAGCGGCGAAACGCCGGTGGTGAGCGTAAACACCATCCACACCGACAGCAGGCCGACGCCGAACACCACCCCGACCGTCACCGGCCATGCCAGCGCGCGCAGACCATCACCGCGCCGGTCATGCCAAATGGTATGGCCGAGCGTGTACAGCCCCATCAGCAGCAGCATGGGCAGCACCGCGAAGTTGAGGAAGGTCGTCACGCTCATCACGACGCCAGCGCCCAACGCCCAGCCCAATCGCCGAGTAATCAGGGCGCGCAGCAGAAGCCAAAACGCGAACAGACACAGCGCCGGGTAAAGCGTGTTCCATGTGGGAGCAAACAGCCCGACCGCCGGAATCAGCGCTCCCCATGCCGCCACCCGCGCCGCCGCGTAACGGTCCCCGGTCAGGTCACGGGTGATCAGGTACAGCGGAACGGCCAACAGCGCCGCCAGAATCGGAAACCAGATGCCCAGCCCGGCGCTGGCGATTTCGCCGTTATCGGCGCGCATGACGGTGGTATCGGCGCACTGGTACAGGCGCAAATCCCGGCTGACCGGCTGACTAATCCCCGCCAGCGCGGGTGAATTGAGGAAATCCGCCGCCCATTGGTGAAACAAGACCTGCCCCGGCGGACTGGTGGTAAAGTGAATCAGGTTGGCGTCCAGCGCGCCGCGCATCACGTCCGGCCAGCGCTGAAGCGTGGGGAGTGTCCCCTCTGGCCCCATGATGCGGGTCGCCAGCGCCGACGCGCCGGTTTGGACGGGCGAGACTGTGCGCGTGAACAGGGTGTAACCCACGTCGCCCTGCATGGCGGTGACGAGGTAAGCGATGGCCGCCCCGCCGACCACCGCCCACAACACAACGCCGCGCAGCCAGCGCCGCCGCAGCAGAATCAGCGCGCCACCCGCATACGAGACGAGGCTGAGGGCCAGCGCCAACACTGCGCTGGGATACAGCGACGGGACATACGTCCACTGCCAGCCCGCGCCCCCGCGCAAACCGGGGTACAGGTCAAAGGCGATGGAGGCCGCCACCGCCACCCCCAGCCCGACAATTGCGCCAATCAACCACCGCATAGGCCGCATCTTCCTTCACACCCTACCGAACCTTTTTAGACGCCCCATTGTAGGCCGAAGTAGGCGGCGGAGCGAGGCTGGCGTGCGAGTGCTTTTTAATAGGATTGACACATTTATTTATCCCGATAAGAGCGCGTAGTACCTATCCCGCTAACGATGGCACAAAACCGATACAATATTAGTTCAAATTGGTTGTGTCTAAAGTTGTAATTTCATGTACAATGTACTAGCTACACATTTCCCATTTAGAATGCGTGGTGTTTGTGCTAATCGTGGTGCAGGCTGACTCCTCCTTAGAGGGCGGTTTTGGCTTGTGTTGCGTCCTGTGCCAAACCATCGTCCCACATGCCTAGAGGTGTCTATGCGCCCGACCATACCGCGATTAGCAGTCCTTATCCTCATAACCCTCCTTATTTTAGTCCCAACGGGCAGCGTGTCCTACGCCGCCGATTTCACCGTAGACCAAAAACTCACGTCTGCCGACTTTACGGTTGATGCGCCCGTCAACATCCCGAACCTAGAGTTCGGCCAAGCGGTCGCCGTCGCTGGCAACTGGATGGCCGTCGGCGCGCCCAACGACAATGACGGCAACGGCGTCGTCTACCTCTATGAGCGGGTCAGCGGCGCGTGGGCCTACCGCACGCAGATTATCCAGCCCAATCTGCAGGCTGGCACACAGTTCGGCACGGCGGTAGACATCTACGAGGCCGGTGGCCTTGTCACCGTCATCATCGGTGCGCCGCTTTTTGACGCCGCACAGACCAACCAAGGTCGGGTGTTCATTTTCAGCGATGTTGATACTGGGGCGGGTTTGGCCTTTGCCCTCGTGACGATCAACGCCGATACACCAGAGACCAACGGCCATTTCGGGGCGTCGGTCGCCTTGTTTGCTGACGTTGCCGCCATCGGCTCGCCCAACCACGGTGTGTCTGACGAAGGCTTGGTCATCATCCGTGGGCGCAACGTCGGCGGCTCCAATTCATGGGGTCAGATTGGCCTAACCAAGACCGGCCCAATCGGCTCCTCGTTCGGTACCTCGGTTGACCTGCACGGCGAGTACCTGATTGTCGGTGCACCGCTGGCCGAGAACGTCGCTGCCCTCCGTGGTGGCGCGGCTTACGTCTACCGCCAAGACCTCGGCGGCGCGAATGCGTGGGGCATCAAGCACTCGCTGTTCCCGTCGGCTGGGCAGGCTGGTCATATGTTCGGCCAGTCGGTCGGTATCTGGGACAGCAACCTCGGCGCGACGGACAGCACCTCGCGCAGCGTGATCGGTGCGCCGCTGTATGATGACGGCGGCACTGTTGATGCGGGGCGCGTGACCTTCTTCACCGACGCGACCAACAGCGGGCAGTTCACGGGTGAGAGTGCGAACCAGCAATATGGTTACAGCGTCGCGCTGGAGGCCGCCGATGCGATTGCTGGCGGCCCGACCGAGACGGTCTCTTCACAGCCAAATACCGGCCAAGTGAACACCTTCAACTTCAACGGTACGGCTTGGGCGACCAACATCACCCAAACCGGCGCACAAACCAATTACTTCTATGGGTATTCGGTCGATATATCGGGGTTGGTGGCCGTCATCGGCGCGCCGGGGTCGCGTGAAGATGCACTGAATCTGCCGCCGGGCGCGGTTCGGGCGGGCATCATCGAAACGCTGGAGAAACCCGGTCCCACATGGGCGAAAGACACCGACAGCTACGTCATCGCACGGGTTGATCTGCCTAACACGGATGCCGACCAGTTTTTCGGTCAAGATGTTGATATGACCGATCAATGGCTGGCCATTGGCGTCACAGGCGATGGTCAAAAAGGCGCAAACGCGGGCGCAGTTTATATGTATCAGAATGTCAGCGGTGTATGGACACCCCATAGCAAGCTGACAGCGCTTTTTGGCCAAGCGGGAGACTCCTTTGGTGGCAGCGTCGCCATCCACGGGACCCGGCTGATCGTAGGCGCGAGTGCGGCTGATGGCTTCCCCACGACGACATCGAATGCCGGCGCGTTCTATTCCTTCGTATTCAATGGCACAAATTGGGTACAAGTTGCTGAAATCACCTCACCCAACCCCGTCGTAAACGGGTTTTTTGGTAGAAGTGTCGATTATGATGGCGATGTCGTCGTCGTAGGTGCCAGCGGAGAAAACGGCAATAGAGGCCGCGCCTATGCCTACCGCGACTTGAGCGCTTTCAGCAGCCCCATCACCTTAAACATCCCAGCCTCCAGCGTGAACAGTGCAACGGGTTTCAGCGTTTCTGTCTATGACCCGGCAGCCGGAACCGCCAACAATGAAACCATCGCCATCGGCGCATACAATGAAAACATCACGCAAGGTGCTGCGTATGTGTTGTCTGGCTCGACGTTCTCGACCATCACTACGCTGGTTGACCCCAGCCCGGGTTCCAACCGTTACTTCGGGTACTCGGTCTCGATTGACAGTGGCCGGGTAGCAGTCGGCGCGCCGACTGCTACGGCTGCCCCAAGCGGGCGTGTGGTGGTTTTCAGCGGCAGCGGATACAGCACTGCCGATACCCTTACCCAACCGACCGGGGCGGGACAGTTCGGGTTTGCAGTCAACCTCGATGGCGCTAGTCTGATTGCAGGGTCTCCGGCAACGGCGGGACGGGTTGGTGCAGCCCATGTCTTCGCCTTCAGCGCGGGGGCTTGGGCCGAACAAGGTCCGCTGGCTCCGTCTGACCTAAGCACGTTAGACGAGTACGGCATCAGTGTGGCGCAGGCCAACGGTCAGTACGTTGTCAGTGCGCCACTTCATAATGCCAACAGCATCGGTAACAGCGGCGCGGCCTACGCGTTCAGCCTCGCGCCGGAAGTCACGGTTGCCCCAACTACTCTCTCGGTGGACGAAGAAGGCACAACGACTGACACCTTCGTCGTGTCGCTCAACCAAACACCCGCCACCAACGTGACCGTGCAACTGACCTTCAATACACAGGTTCAGGTTGATACGGGCAGCGGCTTCGGCGCGTCGCCGCAGACCGTCACACTCACCCCGGCCAACGCCACCACGGGTGTCACTGTGACCGTCCGTGCCGTCGATGACCCCATCGACGAGGCCAATACGCACACCACCACGATCACCACCGCCGCGACCAGCAGCAGCACCCCGCGCTTCAACGGTCTCGCCGTGGACGATGTGACGGTGGACATCACCGACAACGACACCACTGGCGTCAGCATCACCCAAAGCGGCGGCACCACCGCCGTGACCGAAAGTGGCACGACCGACACCTATACTATCGTGCTGGACACCCAGCCCAGTGCCGCGGTCAACGTCGCCATCACATTCCCCGCCGACCTGACGATCAACGGTGACACGGACGGCACATATAACACAACCTTCACCACCGGCAACTGGAACACCGCGCAGACCATCACGGTCGCAGCGGCGAATGACCGGGCGCTGGAAGGCGAGCACAGCGGCACCATCGTCCACGCGTTCACCAGCAGCGATGCCGCCTATGAGGGCATCACCGCTGAGTTGGACGGCACGACCGCGACCAACACCATCACCGCCAGCATCACCGACAACGAGTCGGCGGTCTTGACGTGGATTCCGATTGCAGCCAGCGCTGATGAAGGCACGGATAGCAACCCCTTCATCCGCCTCGACATCACCGCTGACCCGACAGGCGGCACCCCGACGCTGGAAGGCACCATCAGCTACACGCTTGATCTCGCTTTGGTCACGGCAGAAGCCGCCGACCTCGGCACCATCACGGGTACGCTGTCCTTCACCAACGTGAGCGACCTCGCCAGCAACATGATCACCATCCCGCACCTGACAGATGCGCTGGTCGAAGGCGACGAGACCTACACGCTCGAAATCGTCCCCGGCACCCTGCCCACGGGCATGGTCGTCACCGTTGATGCAACCGACTTCACCGGCACCATCACCGACGTGAACACGGCGACGCTCACTCTGACCGGCGCGGCCACGGTGGCCGAGTCGATTGGCACGACCCCGCTGACCGTGACCCTCAACATCCCCGGCGGCGGCACATTGACCGATGCGGTAACCGTCCCGGTCAACCTGACCGACGGTACGGCCACCTATGCGGCGGGCGCGGGCGACTTCTCGTTCAACGGCCCAGCCAACACCGTGAATGTGACCTTCCCGGCGGGCAGCGGCGACGGTGATACCGAAGTCGTCGATGTCAACATCACCGAAGACGTGCTAGTCGAAGGCAGCGAGGCCTTCTCAGCGGCGCTCGGTACTGTCACGGGCGAAGCGCTGGTCACTGGCTCGGCGCAGACCATCACCATCACCGACAACGAGTCGGCCACGGTCAGCTTCGTCTCGTCCGGCAGCAGCGCGCCAGAAGGCACGACGCCGCACATCGTCCAGACCGTGCTGGAAATCACCTCGGTCGGTACGGGGACACCCGCGCTGCAAGACGCGGTGACAGTCGCCGTCATCCAGACGCCGGACACCGCCGCCACCCCGGCGGACTACACGCTGGCCAGCTCCAGCATCACCTTCGGGGCGGGCAGTATCGATGAGACGCTGCTGTTCATCAACATCACCATCGTGAATGACGCGGTTGCGGAACTCAACGAGACCTTTGACCTCAGCTTCGGCACGGTCACGGGTACTGCCACTGCCAGCGGCACGCACGAAGTCACCATTGTTGACAACGACGAGCCGGGTGTCACCATCACCCAGACCGCCAGCAGCACCGATGTGGACGAAGACGGTGGGAACGACATCTACACCATCGTGTTGAACACGGAGCCGACCAGCACCGTCAACCTTGCCATCGCATTCGCCGCCACCGACCTCACAATCAATGGCGATACGGACGGCACGTACAACACGACCTTCACCACCGCCAACTGGAACGTCGCACAGACCATCACGGTCGCAGCAGTCAATGACCGCAACTTCGAGAGCGACCACAGCGGCACCATCGCCCATGCCTTCACCAGCGCTGATGTGATCTACAACGGCATCACCGCCGAGGTGGACGGCACGACCAGTACCAACAACCTCACGGCCAACATCACCGACAACGAAACGGTGGAGCTGCGCTGGGTGAATGCCACCGGCAGCGATTCTGAAGGCCAGACCTACATCGAGAACGTGGTGATGGACATCACCGCTGACCCGACCGGCGGCACGCCGCAGAACGAAGTCGCCATCTCGTTCGAGGCTCCCATCACCTACATCACGGCTGAAGCGGCTGACATCCAAGTCCTGTTCATCAGCCAAACCATCAACGCCGGTAACAACAGCGGCCAACAGTTCAGCGTCTTCCACGACTTCTTGAACGACGCACTGGTCGAGGGTGACGAGACCTTCTCGATGGCGATTGACGTGACCACGCCATTCCCCGGCCTGACGGTCGGCGCGGACCACACCGCCACCATCACCGATGTGAACACGGCGACACTAACCTTGACCGGCGCAGCAGTCGTGGACGAGTCGGTTGGCACAATCCAGCTGACCGTCACCCTCAACATCCCCGGTGGCGCTACCCTGTCAGACGACGTGACCGTCGCGGTCAACCTAACCGATGGCACGGCCACCTATGCGGCTGGCGCAGGCGACTTCTCACTGACTGGCCCAGCCAACACGGTTAACGTGACCTTCCCGGCTGGCAGCGGCGACGGTGATACCGAAGTCGTCAATGTCAACATCACCGAAGATGTGTTGGTCGAAGGCTTCGAGAACTTCTCGGCGTCGCTCGGCACGGTGACAGGCACAGCGACGGCAGGCCCCTCAACGCAGATTATCACCATCACCGACAATGAGGCTGCTACCGTCAGCTTCGTGGTGGCCGCCCGAACTGCAAGGCGCGGTCTCGGTCGACGTTAATCAGACGCCGGACAGTGCCATCACCCCGGCGGACTACACCCTGACCACCACCAGCGTGAGCTTCCCGGCTGGTGCGGTCGATGGTGCCACGCGCCCCATCGACGTCACCATCTTCAATGATGGTATCGATGAGCTTAATGAGACCTTCGACCTCGGCTTCGGCACGGTCACAGGTGCAGCGACCGCCAGCGGCACGCACGAAGTCACCATCGTCGATGACGACGAGGCTGAGATTGTCGTCACCGAGCTCGGCGGCACCACTGAGGTGACCGAGGGCGGCGCGGGCGACAGCTACACGGTCGTCTTGGGCAGCGAACCCGCCGCTGATGTCACCATCAACATCGCGTTCGACGCGACTCAGCTCATCGTCAATGGCGACACCGACGGCACGACTTCGCTGACCTTCACCCCCGGCACTTGGAATGTCATCCAGACGGTGAACGTGGCGGCGGTCGATGATACGCTGGTCGAGGCCAACCCGCACACCTCGCTCATCGCGCAGACGGTTTCGTCCACAGACCCGGTGTACAGCACCTTCAACCCGGCGGACGTGCTGGTCAGCATCACCGAGAACGACATCGTCAACATTGCGCTGCTCGGCACCTCGACCAGCATCAATGAGACCGCTGGCCCGCTCTCGCTGACCACCCGACTGGAAATCATCAGTAACGGCACGCCCGGCGGCACGCTCACGACTCCGCTGACCGCTCAGGTCGTCTTGACTGAAGGAACGGCGGTGCAAGGCACCGACTACTCCATCGGCACGGTCAACTTCACCTTCCCCGCTGGCACGCCGCACAACGCCACCCAGCCAGTCGAGGTCGGCATCATCAATGACCGCCTGCTGGAACCCAGCGAGACCTTCACCGTCAGCCTGACGCTGGTCTCCGGCCAAGGTACGGTCAGCGGCTCGAACGAGGTGACCATCACCGACGACGAGGTCGGCGTGTTCAGCTTCAACCTCGCCAGCGACAGCACCTCAGAGGCCGTTGGGACATACAACCGCTTCGCCCGCCTGACCATCACCGGCAGCGGCGACGGCACGACCTTCCGCATCCAAGACGCGGCAAGCGTCGTCCTAACCGATACACCCGGCACGGCGGCAACCCCGGCGGACTACACGCTCTCGACCACCGTCCTGAACGTCCCCGCCAACGCAGGCTCCCCGCTCGATATGTCGTTCGATGCGGCCATCGTCAGCGACCTTGTGTTTGAGCCGGACGAGACCTTCACCATCGGCTTCGGCGCAATCACGGGTAACGGCGCGTTGAGCAGCACCGGTACGCACACCGTGACCATCGTCGATGACGAAACGGTTAACTTCGTCCTCTCCCCCGCCTCCATCTCGGTCGCGGAATCGGCTGGGACGCACACCTCGACCGTCACGATGACCGTGACCGGCACCGGCACGGGGACAGCGAGCATCCAAAGCGCCTTCGCCATCCCGGTGACGTACACCGAGGT
>JALONW010000029.1 GCA_025454725.1 Anaerolineae bacterium | reverse complement strand
AGCGCCCATCAGCGGGGTGATGACGGCGGCTTCTTCTTTCAATAAATCGCCTAGCAGAATGGTAATCAGGTCGGTGGTCTGGGTGGTGGTTGTCACAATCTGGACGGGGTCGGGCGCTTGGGCGGCTCCGCCGACCGTCAACGCAAAGCACATCATGACCAACAGCAAAAGTTTGGCACGCATCGGTTTTTATCGCCTTCCGGGTTTTAGTTTACCCTACTATGATTTTTAGACATGTCTAAAATATAGCGTAGATTTAACGTTTGTCAACCCAGATGGATTGGTGCGGTTTGCACGAGAATCATGGCGCGCCTGCCCAAACCGGGGAGGCGCGCCGTAAACGCGAGGCTAAACGTTGACTTAGAAATCGACCGAGCGCATCGCGCCGCCGTCTACGCGCAGTGATGCCCCAGTGATATAGCTGGCGGCGGGGGAGAGCAGGAAGGCCGCTGCCGCGCCGAACTCGTCCGGCGTCCCCAGTCGTTTGAGAGGAACCCGTGACTCATGGCTGGCGCGCACTTGTTCAGGGGTCGTGCCGCTGCGCTGGGCGGCCAGCGAGTCGAGCTGCTGTACACGGTCGGTGTCGATGCGACCGGGAATCAGATTGTTGACCCGAATCCCCTGCGGCGCGAGTTCATCGGCTAAGACTTTGACCATGCCGAAGATGCCCGCCCGCATGACGGTGGACAGCCCCAGTGTCGGGATGGGTTCGCGTACCGACGATGAGGTAATAGTCAAAATGGCCGCGCCGGGGTTGAGGTGCGGCAGGGCAGCGCGCACCATGCGGACGGCGCTCATCAGCGTCAGGTCGAAGGCGGCCTGCCACTGAGCGTCGGTGGCGTCTTTGAGCTGGAGCGCGGGCGGGCCTCCTGCGTTGATGACCAGCGCGTCGATTGCGCCGCCCCATGTCACCGCCGACTCAATCCATGCGCTGACCGAGGTGGGGTCGGTGACATCGCAGGCGGCGGCGTGGGTGAGTGAGCCGGTCTCGGCGGTGATACGGTCGGCGGCGGCCTGTACCTCGTCATGGGTGCGGGCGCACAGCGCGACCCGTGCGCCTTCCCCCGCCAGCGCCCGTGCGATGCCGTAGCCCAGCCCTTTGCTGCTGGCGGCGACCAATGCGAGTTTTCCGGTTAAGCCTAAATCCATGGTGTACTGCTCCTGATGCTTTCAAATTTGGGCTGATGTTTTGAGTAGAACTGTCAAAATAGCAGATGCTGGTTAAGAGCATAACGTGTCTTTAACTTGCTAGATTAGTAGGTTATTCTCATAATGGTTTACTAAGGAGATGCAAAATTTTTTAAGCACGTTCGTTATTTCTCCCAGTATCCTACAATGAGGACATCGATATGGTTTCGTCTTTCTTAAAGGGAAAACAGGCGCGGTTTGCCTTGCTGCCCCTTCTCGCAGTGGTGGCCTTGGCTGCCTTCGCAAGAGCCAACCCAACCCGTGCAGCGGCCTTCGATTGTGATTTCGTGACGGATGTCTCGCTGGCCGAGTGTAACGTGTTGGTGGATATCTACAATACTATGGACGGCCCTAGCTGGGTCGATAATACGGGCTGGTTGAGTGATGACGATACTACTGTCTGCGACTGGTATGGGGTGTCGTGTAATCTTGGCGTGGTTGAGGCTCTGTTTTTAAGCTCCAACGGCTTGAGTGGCTCTATTCCAAGCTCAATCGATGACCTTGTGGGTTTGACCTACTTGTCCCTCAGCGGTGTTGAAGGGGTGCTGCCGGTTGAGATTGCCACCATGACGGCGCTAACGAACCTGTCGGTTGAGGGGGATTTTAACACCACACTCTTCACGGGGCCGCTGCCCAACTTGAGCGCGTTGGTCAACCTCGTAAACCTTGACATCCGCTACAGCACCATCGGCGGCAGCATCCCGGCATGGATTAATGAAACCAACTTCCCCAATCTGACCTCAATCAGCCTGTCAAATAACGGCTTTAGCGGCAGTGTGCCGTCTGGCCTGACCTCGATGGTGGGGTTGGAGCGGGTGGATATTACCACCAACCAGCTCACAGGTGGTTTACCCGATTTCTCAGCGAGCTGCGCCACCCTAAACACGCTTTGGCTTGGGTTCAACAGCTTTAATGTAGGTGGCTCAATACCGGCATGGTTGAATGACACCGACTGCTCTAACCTTGCTGGATTGAACCTCGCGCACAGTGGTCTCACTGGTCCGTTCCCCGATTTGAGCGGCTTTTCAGGGCTGGTCAGCCTCTCACTCCAAGACAACCATTTCGACCTCGGCCCTGTCCCTGCGTGGGTGACGAGCAAGACCGATTGGCAGTTCATCAGCCTCCAGAATACCCTGCGTGATGGGGCGCTGCCGGAATTTGCAGGTGTGATGAATGATCTGTACAGCCTGTCATTGGACAACAACCGTTTTACGGGCAGTATCCCTGCGTCTTATAATCGCACCAACTTCCCACAGCTTATCAGTTTGGGTCTCTTCAGCAACCTCTTAGAGACCATCCACTCGAACTTTGCCACGTTCGATGACGGCGATTTTTTCGTAACGGTCTATTTGAACAAGCTCATCCCCTCGTCGCTGGACCCTGCCGTCCAGACCCTCCTCAACAATGTCAATCAATTCTGGGATATCTGGCAGATTGTCCCGCCAACTGGCCTGAGCCTGACACCTATAGCGGGTGGCACGACCGTTGATGTGACGTTTAATCGGATTGAGATTCCGTCGTTCTTCGACATGGTTTACCGTGTTCAGGCCAGTGAAACCCCCGGTGGCCCCTACACAACCGTAGCAAGCGGTTCATCCAGTGGCGGCACGACCGCCCCGTTAACTGTAACAGTCAGCGGCCTTGCGCCAGAGACAACCTATTACTTCGTCGTCCGCAGCAGCCTGACGACAGGCTATGGCGACCCCGGTCCAATTAACCTTTATGAGCGTCTAAGCGCCCCGAGCGCGGAGGCCAGCACCACCACGCTGGAAGCCTTTAGCCCGACCAACTGCGCCGACACCGCCACCAACGGCATCCCGCAGGCCGAATGTGACGCGCTGGTCACGGTGTATAACACGCGCAACGGCGTGAACTGGACGAACCAGACCAACTGGCTGACGGGTTCGCCTTGCACGTGGTACGGCATCACCTGCTTGGGAGGGCGTATTAGACTGGTCAATCTGAGCAACAACAATCTGACCGGCAATGTTCCGAACCTTAGTGCGCTGTCCGAGATGTACTATTTCAACGTAGCGGGTAACGCATTGACAGGTGGTTTCCCATCATGGCTGGCGAACCACTCCGCAATGGAATATATCAATTTCAGTGATAACAACCTGAGTGGCAGCATCCCGAACCTCGGTGCGCTCGTTAATCTGACCGATCTATGGTTGCAGGGCAACAGCTTTACGGGGAATTTTCCGGGAGGCTTGACCAACAAAACCATGCTGAACCGCATTATTCTCGATAACAACCAGTTCAGCGGTACGATCCCCAACTTGACTGGTGTAAGCAGTTTGCTGATTCTTCAGGCGTCTAACAACGACTTCAGCGGCCTGCTGCCCGCACTGCCCAGCGAAAGCTTTGTCTTCTTGGGGCTGGCTGCAAACCGAATAACAGGTTCTGTCCCTGCTAGCTACGGCAGCTTGATGAACCTGAGCGGTTTGGCGCTAGACGGCAACCAATTAGAGGGGGAAATTCCGGCCAGCATTGGCGATTTGCCCGATCTCGGTGAGGGCGAGGTGTTGAGCTATGTCGGTTTTAGCTACAACAAACTGACTGCCACTGACGCAGATGTACTCGCTTTGTTGGCGGTGGAAGATCCCGACTTTGACCAGACTCAGACCCTTCCGGTGACGGGTTTAGCGACTGGCGCGGTCGGTGATAATACTGTGACACTGTCTTGGACGCCGATCCTCTATACGGCCAATAATGGCTACTATGAAATTGGTGTGCGCGCTGGAACCACCGGCCCGTTTACCTATGATTTTTTCGACCGTACCGCCAACAAGACCAACGGTGGTTTCACTATCCCCGGTCTTGTGCCAGCCAGTGAATACTGTTTCACTGTCCGCGCCGTTACACTGCCGCACAATCCCGGTATGTTCAACGGCAATAAGAGTACGCTGACCAGCCCTGAGACCACCCCTGTATGTGCAACGACCACAGGCGTTAATCCGTCTAGCCCGGCCAGCGCGCCGCAGTTACTGGAACCATCTGATGGATTAGTGATTTACACTACCCAGTCTCCGGTCTTTACGTGGCAGTTGAATCCAGCAGCCGAGAACGTCACCACCTACCGACTCGTGGTCCGTACCAGCAACGGCCGCGAGATATTCAATACCAACTTTAACGCTGCGACGGTCTGTACGGACGTTTGTCGGTTCGATTTTGCAGCCCAGAATCCACCTATCGTCCTGCCCCTTGACCATTATATGTGGCAAGTTCACGCTGCAAACTTCAACGGCTCAAACCAGAGCAGTTATCAGATGTTTATGATTTCGAGGCCGACTGCTACTATCCTGACTTCACCGGCGTTTGATGCGCGCATCACGGGCAGCAAATCGCCTGTGTTCGTCTGGCAGGATAACGCCGCCATTGAGTCGGTGACTCGCTACCGTATGACCGTCCGCAACACCGCAACCGGTACGGTTGTGCTGCGCCGTAACCTCACCCCCGCTAATGTGTGCGCCAGCGGTGTCTGCATGTTCAATTTCGCGGCGCAGGTCCCGATTATTGAGCTGGCAAATGGGGCGTATGACTGGCAACTCCGTACCACCAACGCGCTCGGCAGTATCAACACCATCCGCGTGCCGTTTACCATCACCAACCCCAGTCGCCCAATGCTGACCAGCCCAGTCGGCGGTGCGGTCATCAACGACCCGACGCCTGACCTGACCTTCTCGCTGGCGGCGGGTGAGGGCGTTACCCAGTTCCGCTTGCTGCTGCGCCGCACCAGCGATGGGGTGGCTGTTGTGAATGCTGTCTATGATGTCGCTACCTACTGCACGGGGACGGACTGCACTTTCCCGGTGGCCGGGGCGCTGACCAACGGTGGTTATACGTGGTGGGTGCGTGCCATCAACGCCAATGGAACCCGCAAGAGCGTCAACGCAGCCTTCTCGGTGGGCTTCCCCGACCGTGCGACGGGTCTATCACCGGACGCTGATGCTGTCATCACCACCAATCAGCCTGTCCTGAGTTGGAACGAGGTGGCGAATGCGACCGAGTACCGCGTGTTCATCACCCACATTCCGACCGGCCAGCGCGTCGTGTTGGGATGGGTGTCGGCGGGTGCGCCGGGCTTTACCTGTGCGGCGGGGGTGTGTTCGCTGGACATGGCGGCCTTCACGGGTTCGCCGACCCTGCGGAAGAACAACCACCGCTGGTTTGTTCGTGCGCGCAATACGGCGCTCGCACCGACCTCGACCAGCAAGAGCCTGAATGCGCGCTTCAGCATCAGCCTGGCCACACGCAGCACAGATGGTGATGAGTCACTGCTGCCGCTGCCACCGTCGGACTTTCGTGCGCCGTAGAATTCTGTAATCGCTAGACCATTCGATAAGGTGGGCAGGGCGCACTATCTGCCCCGCCCACCTTTTTAATGAGAACATTCTTAACGCTAAAGGGAAAACGACCGCTCTATACTGGAAATATGCTGGTCTATCTCCATATAGGAGCGTTGCCCATGTCCGAAAAGTATATTGCCCAGCCATTCATCGCTGGAACCCCGCAGGCCGAAGTCCTCGGCCAAGTCGTCGCTGCGTTCGCCGACAACCTTGAATCAGATGCGATTAAGCCGCTGCTGCCCAAGTACGGCCTAGACAACATCGACCCGGAAAAGTGGTACCCGCACCAGTCATGGATGAACGTGTTGAAGGAATTGAGCGAGACGCCCGGCGGCAGTTCGGCGCTGGTCGCGTTTGGCCGTAAGGTCGTCGAGACGGCGGTCATGCCCCCAGAGATGGACTCCATCCCCAAGATGCTGCACTCGCTGCAAGCCATCCACCACTTGAACCTGCGGAACATCCCGGCGGACGAGGGCTATATGATTGAGGAGGTGTCGGAGAAGCTGTATCGCGTCATCCACAACACCCCCAACCCGCGTGACTCCATCTATGGCTTCCTGTGGGGGCTGGCGCAGCGCTTCCGCGCCCCCGGTGAGCCGTTCACCGTTCGCATGGTTGACAGCGAACACCCCGGCGGCGTGTTCGAGGTCGAGTGGGGCGAGTAATCCGCGTTAACGTGTCCTAGAATGTGGTGTGTAATTCAAAAGGCGCTGGCCGGGGAGTGGTGTCCCTGAACCAGCGCCTTTTTTAGCGGCTATCTTAAGTCAAACTCTGCCGAGCGCCTTATCAGGCTGGGGGATGGGTCGGCGGTAGACCCACCAGACCGCTGCACCGCATCCGATGACCCCCACCGCGACCACCTGCATGATGAAATCGTAGCCAAAGCGGGCTTGCAGCGTGCCGCCCAGCGCCGTGGAGACGAACCAGCCGACATTCCATGCGAGGAAACCGACTGATGAGGCTGCGCCCTGCAATCGGGCGGGGACACTGCCCATCAGCATAGGCGGGAAGATGACCTGCGTCATGTTTCGCAGGCAGACCGCCGCCGAGAAGCATAGGAAAGCTGTCCACAGCGTCGGCGCGATGCTCAGACCAAAGAAGGCTAACGACGCGAGACCAAGCGCGCACATCAGCGCAGGGATGCGCCCCATCCGGCGTTGGAGCCATGGCGCGACCAGCGGGGTGATGCCCATCAGCAGATAGCCAGCGCTCAAAACGACCCCGACGGTGGCGTCGGGCGCGCCGTAGGTGGTGCGGAAGAATAGGTTGTAGAACGGGAAGGTTAGGCCGCCCGTCAGCCCGAAAAACAGCATCGGCAGGCACAAAACAATGAGCCGACCCCACGGCGTGCGCGGCTTGGGGAGGTCATTGGCAGGGTCGGTAGGCAGGGCGGTTACATCGCGGATGCCCAGCAGCGGCACGATACAAGCGGCGGTCAGAACGGTGGCGACCAGCAGCGCTACGCCATACGCCCATGAGGTCTGTTCGGGCGCGACTCCTTCCATCGGGATGGCCAGTGCGGGCAGCAGCGAAACCATCATCAGAGGCAGGTAGCCGCCGATGAAGCTCCCAATGGACGACGAGATATTGGTGGTCGCGCTCAGATAGGCGAAGACGTGGGTCTGATGGTTGTCACCCGCGCTGTCAGCTGTGGCGGGAGTCATGGCGATTTGGTTGACGCCGAAAAAGAAGCCAAACAACGCCCGGCTGATGATGATAACCGCGACACTGGGGTAGAACACCATCACGCCCTGCGCCACGGTCATCAGCACCGCCGACCAGACCAGCGCCCGGCGGATGCTGAGTTTGCTGGCGAACAGCGCGAACGGCAGACTGGCGAACAGCCCTCCGATGCGCGGGAGCGATTGCAGTAGACCGATGGTCTCGGTCTCGTAGCCGAGGCTAACGAAATAGAAGTTCAGCAGCACATCGACGATGCCGAAGACCGCGAAACAAAACAGGGTGTTATGCAGCAGGATTAACCCGGACTGGCGGTTGAGGCCGGGGATACGGCGGAGCGTTGCGCGCATGGTATAGGGGTTTGTCCTGTCTTCTACTCTGTGACCACAACTGCTAAGGCCGCTGCCCGTTCCGCCTCGGCCTGTAAACGGCGCTCCTCGGCTTGGCGGAACCAGTCGCGCCCAATGACCAGCAGCAGCGACCCCATTAGCGCGATACCCGCGGAGAACATGAACAGCAAACGCGCTTGGCCTTGGTCATACATCCAGCCGCTGATTGGCCCCATCAGCACAGCGGCGATGCCCGGCACCGTCACCCACGCGATGGCTTGATTGGTCGCCGCGTTGACCGGATGGCTGATTTGGTTGACCATCAGCGTGAGCGAGATGTTTTGGAACGAGTAGAACAGGCCGCGTGCGATGCTCAACCCAATGGCAAGGAAGCCGCTGTCGGTTAGCATTGACAATGCGAGGAAGAACATGGCCTGCCCAGCGATGCCCAGCATCAGGGCGAGACGCACTGGCACGCGCTTATAGATGCGGTTCATCACCAGCATCCACGGGATTTCGGACAGCCCCATCAGCGCTGCAATCAGCCCTACCATAGCGTCGTCTGCGCCGAGGTAATCTTTATAGTATGCCCATAGGAAGACGATGAGCGCATTCATGCCGATATAGAAGCACAGGTTGGCCGCCATCAACAACCAGAAGGCCTTGTGGCGCTTGGGTGGTTTCTCGACGCGCTCCGTGCGCTCGACCGTGCGCTCTGGGAAAATTTTCAACAGCGGCAGCACAATCAAATTGAGCAGACCGGACAGCAGCATTAGCAGTGCGTAGCCACCAATGGAGATGAACCAACCCGCTGAGATGGTGGCAATTCCCCAACCCAATGACCCCATCGCACGTACCTTACCATACACGCCCTGACCGCGCCCGATAATCGAGAGCTGTGCCATCAGCGCCGCGCTCGGTACATCGGTTGTGTCACGGGCGAGGTACATCAGCGCCTGCCACGGCTTGAACCCAATGCCGACCACGCCCAAGGTTGCCGCAGTGGTCACGCCAATCATGCCGCCCAGCAGCTTGCGGTGTGCGCCGCGCTTGTCGGCTTGGGCGTTAATCCATGGGGTGAACACCAAACGTACCGCCGCGCTCACGCCGACCAGCAAACCCAGCTCGGTTGGGGTGAAGCCCATCGAAAGCAGGTAGAGCGCGATGAACGGGGCATAGAAGCCGCGTGCGGCGTAGGTCAGCAGGTAAATGGCTGTCTGGATGGCGATGGAGTTGGATTGGGACGTGACAAGCTGCCCAAAGACATGCTCCCGCGCCCGCGACAGCGAGTGGCTGATGTTCATAGGGGTGGTTTTCCGGGTCGGTAGGATAGGGGGAGAATAGCCTGCAAACAATTACATAAAAGCAGTATAGTCCTCGCCTAACTCGCCAAATAAGTCCACTTTGGACAACGGTTCTGCTGTACCAAATGGTTTTGTCAAGATTGTGTTGGTTTTCACAAGATTAACGAAACCTTCAGTTAAACGACACGAGTCGATGTCATAATACAGGTTGACCACGTTAACCCCCTATCTGCACCCATTGCAAGGAAGCCCCATGCGAAGACTATTGATTGTGTTATTTATCGTGCTGGCCGTCGTGCTGGTTGGTGTCGCTGTGACCGCGCCTTCACTGGGCGCACAGGCCAACGATGGGACAGGCCGCGAGACCGCGACCGTTCAGCGCGCCGATGTGGATGTTGTGGTCAGCACGACCGGCACGGTCGCCGCCGAGCGCCTCGCCAGCGTCGGGTTTGGGACCAGCGGGACGGTCGATGAGATTTTGGTCTCCGTCGGGCAATCGGTGGCTGAGGGTGAGGCGCTGGCGCGGCTCAATACCGAAGTGCTGGCGCTTCAGGTCGAGAATGCAGAGCAGGCGCTGGCGATTGCACAGGCCAATTACAATCGCCTGACCAGTCCGCCGACCGAGGCGCAGCGCCTACAGGCCGAGACGGCGGTGCTAAACGCCGAGGCGCAGCTTACAGCGGCCCAGAACGCCCGCCGCAACGCGCCCGACCAGCAGATGGTGACCTGCATGGCGGTTTCCACGGCGCGCACATCGCTGGACGACGCGCAGACGGCGTATGACCGTTACATCAGCGAGGGGTTGAACGCCGACCCGGTCTTTACCGCTGACCTGAACCACCCCGCGACGCTCGCCCGCGACGCGGCGCAGCGCGCTTTTGACCAAGCCGAGGCGCAGTGCCGGATTGCCGAGACCAACGCGCAGGACACCGGCCAGTTGGCGGCGGCGGAAAGCGCCTATCAGCAGGCGCTGGCGAACCTAACCGCCTTGACCGAAGGCGCGACCGAAAATGACATCAGCATCAGCGCCGCGCAGGTGCGCCAAGCCGAGATTGCGCTGGAGCAGGCGCGCCGCAACCTGAACAACGCCACCCTGACCGCGCCATTTGAAGGCGTGGTGAGCGAAGTCAACCTGCGGCTTGGCCAGACCGTCAGCCCCGGCGCGGCGGTCATCATTTTGGCCGACCTTGTGCCGCTGCACGTTGATTCTGAGGTCGATGAGCTGGACGTGTCGCGTTTGTTGGTCGGGATGGAAGCAGAATTTTTGATTGACGCGCTGGACATCGCTCCTCTGCCGGGAATGGTGTCACAGATTGCACCAGTCGGCCGGGTGGTGCAGGGCGTGACGACCTACAGCATCCGCGTCGATTTAGAGGGTGAGACGCCAGAGACACTGCGCGCTGGCATGGGCGGCGAGGTCGATATTATTGTCGGCACGATTGTGGGCGCGCTGCTCGTCCCGACCCGCGCCATCCAGCGCGACGACGCGACCGAGTATGTCTTGGTCGTACAGGAAGGCAGTGAGGCCGAACCTGTGGCCGTCGCGGTCGTTTCCGGCCAGTCGGTCGGGGAACTGACCGTGGTGACACTAGTCGAAGACGGTACGCTGGATGAGGGTGATGTGGTCGTGGTCGGGCGTCCGCGTGCCAGCATCTTCCAACCGGGTGGGACGGGGACGCGCTAATCATGGCCGGTAAAGTGGTCATCGAGGCACGAGACCTCACCAAGTCCTACCAAATGGGCGAAACGACCGTACACGCGCTGCGCGGGGTGTCGCTTTCCATCTATGAAGGCGAGATGGTGGCGATTACCGGGCCATCTGGCAGTGGTAAAAGTACGCTGATGGCCATCCTCGGCGCGTTGGATGCGCCGTCTGGCGGCAGCTACCGGCTGGACGGCCAAGAAATCGCCGAACTGGGCGAAAACGAGCTTTCGACCATCCGTAACTGGCGGATTGGCTTCGTCTTCCAGAAGTTCAACCTGCTGCCGCGCTCTAGTGCGCTGGAAAATGTGGCGCTCCCGCTGGTCTACGCGGGGGTATCGCCGCGTCAGCGCTTAGAACGGGCGCACAAGGCGTTGGAATTGGTCGATTTGGGCGACCGCACTCACCACAAACCGACCGAACTGTCGGGCGGTCAGCAGCAGCGCGTGGCGATTGCGCGGGCGCTGGCAAATGAACCGTCGATGATTTTGGCCGACGAGCCGACCGGCAACCTCGACAGCCGGACGGGTGAGGAGGTCATGCGGCTGTTCCACAAGCTCAACCGCGAGAACGGAATCACGCTCATCATCGTCACCCACTCGCCAGAGGTGGCCGAGCAATGCGGGCGGGTCATCCGCATCAAGGACGGCTTGATTGAAAGCGACTCGCTGAGGCCGGTCACACAGCCAGCGAGGGGTGACTGATGAATAAAGCATGGTTTGCCCCGGATAACTGGCGGTTCCTCGTCGCGCTGGTCTTGGGCGCGGTCTTGGTGGTGATGGGGCTGTTCGCCCCGACGTGGTTGGATGAGCAGCGACTCGTCCGTGATGTGGTGCGCGTCGTGACGGGGGTGGAACTGCCAGAAGGCTTCGCCGTCCCCCGTGAGACGATTGGCAACGCTGTCCAGACCGACCGGGGCGGGGAGTTGTTCGCCAACAGCGACTTAACCCCGGTTCAGCAGCGGGCGCTGGTGGCCGCCGCGCTGGGCGTGTATGCGCCGATGGCGCGTTGGGTGGTCTGGCTGGTCAGCCTCGGTGGATTGGTCATCGTGGCGGGCGCGGTCTTAGCGCTGTGGCAGCCCAGACAGTCCGGCACGTTCGATTGGCTGATTCGGGTCGGCGCGCTGGTGGCTGGCCTGTACTTCGTGTACGCGCTGGGCGCACAGAACAGTTTTGTCCGCGCCGTCCCGTTCACACAGTACCTCGCGCCGACCTTTTGGGTGGCCCTGGCAGCGAGCTTTGGAATGTTGGTGCGTGAACTGTTGCCCACTGCCGCACCACAAACGGAGCTGGAGGCACGTGGCAAGGCGTCGGTCAGCATCGGCCAGAATATGGGCGTGGCGTTCGACGCGCTGCGCGCCAACAAGCTGCGCTCGGCACTGACGATGTTAGGCATCATCATCGGCGTGATGTCGGTGGTCTCGCTGCTGTCGATTGGTCAGGGCGCGCAGAGCGCCATCACCGACCAGATTAGCGCCATCGGGACGAACCTCGTGTTCGTGCAGAACGCTGCATCGGTCAGCACGCTGTCGCTGGAAGACGCCGATACCATCCGTGCCACCATCGACGGCCTGACCTATGTCGTCCCGCAGTTCATCGCGGGTGCGCAGATTCGCAACGAAAGTGGCTCGGTGCAGGGGCGGGTGGTTGGCTCGACGCCCGATTACTTCCCAGCCAATAACTTGATTGTTGAAGTTGGGCGCGGCTACGACGAGAACGAATATGCCAACGCCGCCCGCGTCGCAGTCATTGGTACGGGTATCAGCGAAGAACTGTTCGGGAACCTGAACCCGGTCGGGCGCACCATCCGCGTGAACGGCCAGCGCATCCAGATTATCGGGGTGATGCAGGAGCGTGACGCTGGTTTTGGTGCTGACCCCAACTTCCAGATTTACGTGCCGTTGACGACCAGCTACCGCAGTTTGTTTGAAGCGCGGGCGGTCGGCAGTTCGCGCCAGACTGTCAGCAGCATCATCTTGTCGGTGGCCGAGGCCGATAACGTCGCGCCGGTGCAGGACCAGATTGAGCGCCTGCTGCGTCGGCTGCACAACCTGCGAGTCGAGGACGAGAACGACTTCATCTTGTTCGACCAGCAGCAGCTCCTAGAAGCAGCCTCGACCGTTACCAGCGTCTTGACCATCCTGTTGGGCGCGATTGCCGGCGTGTCGCTGTTGGTTGGCGGCATCGGTATCATGAACATCAGCCTCGTGTCGGTGACGGAGCGCACCCGCGAGATTGGCTTGCGGAAGGCGCTCGGGGCGCGCCCGTCGCACATCCTACAGCAGTTCCTCATCGAGACCATTGTGATGAGTACCTTCGGTGGTCTATTGGGGGTGGCGTTGGGTGTCGGGCTGGCGCAGCTCATCAACGCCAGCGGCCTGCTCACCGCCAACGTCACATTCGACTCGATTGCGCTTGGCCTCGGCTTCTCAGTCATGGTCGGCGTGTTCTTCGGGGTGTGGCCTGCCCGCCGCGCCGCCAGCCTGCAACCGATTGAAGCCCTGCGCTATGAATAAGTTCACCCCCGGAGTGTCCCCTGTGAAGAACGCCCTCTTAAGTTCGCTGTTTTTGGTGGTCATCCTGACCATCACACCCGCCTTCGCGCAGGACAACGAGAGCCGGCAGATTGCCGTCATTGTCTCGTCGGTCGGTTCGGATGCCACCCGCGACCGTCTGGCTTACCAAGCGGCGGTCTTGGCCGCTGAAGAACTGGCCGATTCGTCCGAAGGGATCGAGGCTAATGATGGCACGCGCTATTCGTTGGAAGTGCGCCAGTATGCCGTCAACAGCGCCGATGACGCCCGTGATGCGGTCGAGGACGCACTCGATGACGGCGCCGATGTCTTGATTGCGCCGCTAAACACCAGTTTCCGTGAGGCGGTCGTAGAAGAAAACCCATCGGTAGTGGTGCTGTACTACGCCAACGACGACACCACGCCAACCAACGCCATTAAGATTGCGCCCAGCCTGAGCAGCCAAATCCGCGCTGCCGCCGATTACCTGACCAATGTTCGCCTGTTAGACGAAATTGCGGTCATCAACGCCGACACCACCGCCGCAGAGTCGGGGACCAATGTGTTCGTGACCGAGGTTGGCGCTGGTTCGGTCGCTACTCGCTTGACCCACGAGGCCGACCGTGCTGACTTCGCGGGTGATGCTCGTTCGGTGCGTGACGCGGGCGCAGAAGCCGCTTTTATCTACACACTCCAAAACCCCGGCGCAGCGCTTTCGTCAGCACTGGATGAAATTGGTTGGGATGGGGTGGTTGTCTCAATGGACCCGCCCGCTTCGGCTGATGGGGTGTTTAAGCCGGTCATCTGGACGGCCAGTGCCGATGACCGCGCCTCGCGGGAGTTCGTCGCGGCTTACCAAGCGCGCTGGGAAGAACTGCCCGGTGATGAGTCCGCCGCTTACTACGACTCTGTTTACCTGATGGCCGAGGCGCTGCGCAACACCGAGAGTTTAGCGCGCACCTCACTGACCGGCGCGTCGTTGGACGGCGTGCAGGGGACGTATGCTTCGGGCGTACCGGACACGGTACGGATTGTCGAGCTGGGCAATGGGTCGGGCAACGTCGAAGCGGCGCGCTATGTCGCTGGCGTGTGCGTAACTTGTCCGGGTGTGTTCGTCCAAGACATCACCGAGACTGACACCACTCGCGAGCTGGTCTACACCGTCGCGCTGATTGCCGACACCGACAGCGATACCGGTCGGAGCGTTGAGCAGGCTGCCGAGTTGGCCGTCCGTGAAATCAATGACGCAGGCGGTTTGCTTGGCCCGCAGACCACGCGCTACACCCTGCGCCTGCGCACGTATGACGCTGCCAACCCCGCTGAGGCGTCGGCGGCGTTTGGTCAGGCCGTGCAGGACGGCGCGGGCGCAGTCTTAGGTGGTGACCTGAATGGCTGGGTCTTACCCGCGCCGTTCACCGCAGACGCTGCGGGCGTCCCGTATCTAGTGACGGCCACCGGCTTGACCTCCCCGACGCTGGCAACCGCCCAGTTCTTGCTGCAACTGCGCGCCAATGACCTGACCCAAGCCCGGGCGGCGGTCTCGTATGCGGTCGAGTCGCTAGAACTGACCCAGTTTGCCACCGTGTCAGCGCGGGCGGATTACGGCCTGAACGCTGCCCGTGCGCTGCGCGACGCCACCCAATCGGCGGACGATGGGGAGGTGGTCTTCTCGGTCGAACATGCGCCGGACCAACCCAACCTCAGCGCCGCAGCCACGCAGGTCGCGGGTGCGGAAGTCGAGGCGGTATTCGCATGGACGACCCCTGACGCGCTGCAAAGCTTCCTGAATGGGTTGGGCGCAGAGGGCTGGTCGGGGGTAGTGTTCTACGGCTACCTGACCGACTCACTGGCCGCGACCTTGACCGTCCCCGAAGGTGTGACGTTGTACGGTGTCACCCCGTGGACGGCACAGGCTAGCGACTGGTCGAGCCGCGCCTTCACTGCCAGCTACACCGACCTATACGCCGAAGCGCCGTCTGACCTCGCGGCGGCTTACTATGATGCTGTCCATCTGCTGCGCAGGGGAGTCGAGGCGGTTGGCCCTGTGCCTGCCACGGTCAACCGTTGGCTGCGCGATACAGCGGACTTCACCGGCGTGCAGGGGGCATATCTCCCCAGCGAATACGGCACGGGTGAGCTGACCCAAACCGTGCGCGTGGTGCGCGTCGAAGGCGGTCTATTGGTTCAAGCCGACCGTTACGCCATTTGCCCGGTGTTGTGCGAGTAAGCCGGTAAAAAGATGTCAGCCGCCCCTGTCGAGACATTGGCCGGGGCGGTTTTGTTTTTAGGGTGTGACTTATAATAAGGTTGATGGGGTAATCATAGATGTTTCTTCTGGGTGACGGCCTATCTGCAACTCTGCAATATCTTTTCCGTCTCCTTTCCCCCAATTATACGCCCGTCTTTACCCCAAATACGCGCTGAGGATGGCAGGATCGCGGCGCAGGTCTGCGGCGGGGCCGGACTGGACAATTTCACCGCGTTCGAGGACATAGGCGTAATCGGCGATGGCAAGCGCTTGGCGGGCATTCTGCTCGACCAGCAGAATCGGGATGCCGGTCCTTTTGATTTCAGCAATAATGCGGAAGACTTCTTGCACCAACAGCGGGGCAAGCCCCATCGACGGCTCATCCAGCATGAGTAGGTCGGGCTGCATCATCAGGGCGCGGCCCAGCACCAACATCTGCTGTTCGCCGCCACTGAGGAGACCGGCCTTTTGATGGGTGCGCTCCTTTAAGCGCGGAAACAGCGCGAAAATACGCTCAAGCTCTTGTTTGGCGCGCCTGTCGCGGCGGAGATGAGAGCCAACAGTCAGGTTTTCCAGCACATTCATGTTGGCGATGATGCGGCGGCCTTCTGGGACTTGGACGAGGCCGCTGGCGGCGATGCGGTCGGGGCGCTGGCTGGTGATGTCGTTTCCCTTGAACATGATTTGCCCGCCCGTCGGCTTGAGCAGACCGGACAGTGTGTTGAGCGTGGTCGATTTCCCTGCGCCGTTCGCGCCGATGAGCGTGACGACCTGTCCAGCGTCCAGTGAAAACGAAACCCCGCGCAGCGCTTTAATCGCGCCGTAGGCCGTCGAGAGGTGATGGACTTCAAGCAGCGCCATCGTCGGTTTCCTCGTGGCCTAAATAGGCTTCGATGACTTGTGGGTTGGCCTTGATTGCGTCGGGCGTGCCGTGTGCAATCATCTGGCCGAAATTGAGGACATAAATCTCGTCACAGACCTGATGGATAAAGGTCATGTCATGTTCGATGACCAAGACGGTCAGCCCTTCGGCGCGCAGGGCGAGGATATGTTCGCCAAGGGCGTGGGTCTCGGTCGGGTTCATCCCGGCGGTCGGCTCGTCCAGCAACAGGAGTTTGGGTTGGGTGGCGATGGCGCGGGCGAGTTCTAGACGGCGCTGGTCGCCGTAGGGGAGGCTGGCGGCCGTATCGTGCGCCGCGTGGGACAGGCCAAAGCGTGCCAGCAGCGCGTGGGCGGTCTCGTGTAGGCGTTTCTCCTCGGCGCGATAACTGGGCAAGAATGTCAGGGCGCCCAATAAACTGCTTTTTCCCTGTATGTGCTGACCGATCAACAGGTTTTGCAGCGCCGACATCTGACCGAACAGCCGGATGTTTTGGTAGGTGCGGGCTATTCCCAATCGGGCGATGTGGTGAGGTGGCGCATGGTGGATGGGCTGGCCTTCAAACGTGATTGTGCCGCTGGTCGGGTGGTCAAGCCCACTGATCTGATTAATCAGCGTGGTCTTGCCTGCGCCGTTCGGCCCGATCAAGCCGACAATGCGCCCGTTAGGGACGGTTAAGTCAACTTTGCTCAGTGCGGTCAGACCACCAAACTGACGAGTTACTTGGTTGAGGGTCAGCATGGT
>JALONW010000323.1 GCA_025454725.1 Anaerolineae bacterium | reverse complement strand
TGTAACGTGCGGAGTTCGGCCAGTTCTTCTGGGCTGAATTGGGGCAAGTTCGGGAAAGACTCGCGCATCGCGCCGAGGATTTCAACGCGCTTAATCGAGTCGATGCCGAGGTCGGCTTCCATATCCATGCTTAGTTCAAGCATGTCAATCGGATAGCCGGTCTTTTCGTCAACGATGCGGAGCAGGGCGTCGGATAGCAGCTTCAGGTTGGCCGCATTTGCGGTATTGGTAGGCGCGGCAGGGGCTACCGGAGCGGCGGCTGCAGCAACCGGTGCAGCCACAACCGGCGCAGGCGCAGCCATAACTGGCGCAACGGGGGCAGGGGGCGCAGCGACGACGGGAACTTGGACTGGCTGGACCGCTGGGGCCGACACCATGGCGGGTGCTTGAGCGACGGGGGCGCTCGGTTTGACCGCTATGACGGGTGCTTGTTCGACTCGTTGGGCGGGTTTGGGCGCTGTGCCGTTTCCATTCCCGTTCACCATACCGCTGGGGGCATGTGATAAGCTCGCGTACTGCTGGCTAATCATCGCCAGCATCGATTTGGCGATGTCAGTTTGCTGCTGCATGTACTGTTCGTGCATCCGCAGGGTTTCTGATTGGTAGTCATGGAAGCGCATCATATTCTGCATGAGCGACTCCGCAACGCCGGACGGCAGGGTTTGCGCCGCCAACAGGGCTTGCTGCTGCTGGGTTAGCTCAAAGAAGATACGGAAGTATTCGCTCTGACTCTGTGCGTACTGTTCATGAACCCGCAGATTCTCGCTCTGGTGTTCACGAAATTGGTTGAAACTCTGGTCAAGCAGGTGGATGATTCCGGGCATATCGGTCTCTACTTGCGGCTCATCGGACAATATGGGGCGATTTTCGACCACAGGCGCTGTGGGTGGAGTGGCTGGGATTTCCGCCACAATTGGGCTGGGTTTGGCTGCGACTATTTCCAGTTGGGAGGGGGCTGAAGGGTGAAGGGTCACGCTCGACGGGGTGGCAAGGGCCGCTTGATAAATGGCTTGGGTTTTCTCACTGACGTAATTTGCGCCGGTGAGTGTGACGTTCATGCCCTTCTTTTTCGCTGGCAGGTCGATTTCCTGCCCATACGGGTCAAAGCCATCAAGGGGCAACCCCAACACCTGAAGCTGAACGATGGCTTCACGTAGCTGACGATCACTGTTTTTCTGCCGACTTCCGTTGAGCGCGACGGCGACATGGGGGCGTTCGCCAAGAATGTCTTTCACGAGATTCGTCAGCACATTGCGCGGCCCAAACTCGACGAACACCGTGCCGCCTGCCGCATAGATATTCTCGATTTCATCCCGAAACAAGACCGGATTCAAAATGTGATCGGACAAAATCGACTGGATCGCCGTCGGGTCTGTCGGATACGGCTTGCCGCTGGCATTGCTATAGACCGGGATTTGCGGCGTCTGGAAACTGACGCTCTGAATCGCCTTAGCGAAAGGCTTCTGCGCGTGGCCGACCAGCGGCGTGTGGAAAGCCGCTGCGACGGACAATGGCACAACCTTAAAGCCTTTGGCGGTCAGAGGGGATTCGGCGTTTTTTACAGCCACTTTCGATCCGGCCACGACGACTTGCGTTGGTGAATTGCGATTCGCCACTTTGACGCCGGGCAGTGCCGCGATTTCACGCTCAATCGCTTCAATATCTCCGGTGACAGCCATCATCGTACCGGCGTCGAAACCGGGATTATCCGCGGGCGGAGCCATCGCCGCGCCGCGCGCTTTGACCAACACCGCATAATCTTCATCACGTAATGCGCCTGCAGCCCACAGTGCCGTCAATTCGCCAAAGCTGTGACCGGCAGTGAAGTTGGCGCGGAAACCGGCATTTCGCAGCATCCGGAACATGCCGGCACTCACCGCGCCAATCGCAGGTTGTGCATAATCGGTATTCTGGATGGCGGCTTCTTGCGCTTGTTTTTCGTCAGCGTCAAAGGCTTGACGCGGGAAGACCACGCTCGACAGTGCTGCTTTCCCATCTTGCTTCATCAGACCATCAAGCTGGGTGAAAGCCTCACGCATTTCAGGGAAATTGAGCGCTATATCGCGCCCCATATCGAGGTATTGCGACCCCTGACCGGAAAACAGCGCGACGACTCGCCCGGTCACATCCATCCCACTGCGACGGTAGAAAACACCTTTCGGGTGCTGCCAAGCTTCTGAGTCAGGATTCTTGTTGAGCATATCTTGCGCGACTTGTAGCAAGGCTGCCGCTTCCGTCGCTGTCTGTGCGACCAGACCCACCCGTGCCGCCGCCGTTGGGATCGAGGCTTCGCGGCTAGCACGCGCCAAATTGAGGAAATGACGCTCGCTTTCCTCACTGTGTAAGCCGGTCAGCGCGCTCGTGATTTGGGTTCGGAGTTCATCAACACTGCCCGCGTTCAGGATGATCGCTTGCGGTGTGGTGTGGACGCGATAATTCGACGAGTGGTCGGCGCGGTATTCTTCCATTACGACGTGGAAATTCGTGCCACCAAATCCGAACGAACTGACGCCTGCTCGGCGGGGTACATTGTCGGCGGGTTGTACCCACGGACGGGCTTCGGTGTTGACATAAAACGCTGAGTTGAGCATGTCGAACTTGGGGTTGGGTTGATCGACATTCAACGTTGGAGTCAGAACCTTGTGGTGCAAGGCCAGTGCCGTCTTGATCAGACCTGCCGCGCCCGCAGCCGCCTTGGTGTGTCCGATTTGTGATTTGACGCTGCCCAGCGCGATGTGCTGGCGCTCGGTGTCATGTTGATTGAAGTAACGAATGATCGTCGTGACTTCGGTGGTGTCGCCTGCGACAGTCCCTGTCCCATGCGCCTCGACCAGTCCGACGGTAGCGGGGGAGAAACCCGCATCTTCATAAGCGCGGCGCAGGGCTTTTTCTTGGCCTTCACCACGCGGCGCATAAATGCTCTTGAAGCGCCCATCACTGGATGACCCCATGCCTTTGATGACCGCGTAAATGCGGTCTCCATCGCGCTCGGCGTCAGCAAGGCGCTTCAACACCATCATGCCGATGCCTTCACCGACCATCATCCCATCCGAATCCACGTCAAATGGGCGCGGATTGGTGCCTTTGGAAAACGCCGGGGTTTTGCTGAAGCACATATACATGAAGATCGAGTTGTCGGTATCTGCGCCGCCCGTAATCATCATATCGGCGCGGTGTTCGGTCAGTTCGCTCAACGCCATCTTCAGGGCCGCCATCGTGCTGGCACACGCCGCATCGACGACGCAGTTGGTTCCGCCGAGGTCAAAGCGGTTGGCGATACGCCCGGCGATGACGTTACCCAACATACCGGGGAAGCTGTTTTCTTCCCACCGGATATACGCCAGTTTCATGCGCTCGATGATTTTTTCACGGTCTGAATCATCAAGGCCGTAGCTTTTCAGGACTTCATCCCAAACGGGATATTGCAATCTGGACGCAAGCGGCGTGATGAGCTTTTGCCCGCCGCCGACGCCGAGGATGACGCCGGTGCGGTCACGAATTTTATCTTCGCTCTGGAGATAGCCCGCGTCCGTTAAGGCCTCTTTAGCGACCAGCAGCGACAGCATTTGAGAGACATCCGTCACTTCAAGGATGTTGGGCGGAAGTCCGAACTCCATGGGGTCGAAGTCCATCTCTGGGAGGAAGCCACCGCGTTTACAGTACGTTTTGTCCGGTGCGGATGGATCTGGGTCGTAATAGTCATCAATCTTCCAATGAGTCTCGGGAACATCCGTGATGCAGTTAACACCGCCGATGATATTGTTCCAGAACTCTCGCAGATTGTGCGCTTGCGGCATAATCGCGCCCATACCGATGATCGCAATTGGATTGTGCCGGAGTTGATTATTCAGACTTGGCATCAAGTGAGACTTTCTCAGCTAATTTACGGTGTGATGGATGGGGTTAGTGGTCATTAATCTCAAACTCTGTCATCCGAGATTGTTGAAAGCATACGGATTATGCCATTAGATAGGTCCAATGTGAAATGGAAAAGTGTATTGTACCTAGGGCAAACGCATCAAAAGTGAGTTACAAATAGGGCATGAGGGAAGAAGATGGACAGGTTTTCCACTTAAGTCAAGCGTTCGCCAACGGGGATGACCCACGAGTGGTGTTCCGCGAAGACGATGATCGTTTAGAGGTGCTAAACGGGGCGGAAAATTTCGCTGCCGTGGCGTTTCGCCTTGAACATGCTCAAACTCCACCCGGCCAAACTCAGTCTTAAGCACAAACGCTTCAAAGCCGCGCTTGATGATGTTTTCCTTGACCAGCTCCTTTACTATTTTTGATGCGTTTGCCCTGATCATCTCAGCAATTTGGCGTTAGCTCATACCCTGAGCGCGCAGGTCGAAGATGACCCGAGAATGCGTACCACGAGTGTTTTTGAAGGTCATGCAGATATAGAAAGTACAGCAGCAGCGCTTAACTTTGAAACCCCTTGGAATCCTGCCCGGCATCACACTGACATAAGCGCCGGTGTTTTTCCAATCGGGATTTTTAGCGCTTTTCGGCATTCTCGATCAGCTTCACGATGCTCTGGCTCGGGATGCTGGCGTGCAGCAGCATCTCTAATACTTCCACAGAGTCGCTGGCAACATAGCCATATGTGACCGCATCTGGTTCTGAAGCGATCTCGTCAACCAACAGGATCGGCTCCGGCGTTCAGAAGTTGGCGCACGACCTGTCGGCGCGCTGGTGTCTGCCCATAGACCGCGTGTAGTAGGGGAGTGTAACCGTCAGCGTTGCGAAAATGGGGGTCTGCTCCGGCGCGCAGCAGAAAATCCACTTTATCTGTGTTTCCATGTTTAGCGGCGAT
>JALONW010000028.1 GCA_025454725.1 Anaerolineae bacterium | reverse complement strand
GACACGTTGGCGGGGATGCAGTCCGCCGATGAGTAGCCCGGAACCAACAGGTATTCGCTGAAGGTCCGGGACGGTTGTTCGTAGTAGAAAGCCATGTTTGCCTGCCCACCTTTGCCAATTCATGCCCACGATGATAGCACAGCGGTGAGCGATGAATCAGGGCTTGGTTCGCCCAGTCGGTGGGTTGCCCCTTCCCACGTTGGAAAGGGGCGAAAGCCAAACGGGTGAGGTGTGTCTTGAGGGGTTTAGGGCGTCAGACGGTTGATGTCACGCGGGAACAGCGCCGCCTCGCGGACGTTGGTCAGTTGTGCCAAACGCGCTACCCAGCGCTCTAAGCCGATGGCAAACCCGCCGTGCGGCGGCATCCCATATTTGAACGCCTCTAGATACCCCTCGAATGCCTCGGCGGACAAGCCGCGCCCGTCCAGCGCCGCCAGATAGTCGGCGTAGCGGTGCAGGCGCTGGCCGCCGGTGACCAATTCCAGCCCCCGGAACAACAGGTCAAAGCTGTTGGAGTAGGCCGGGCGCGCCGAGTCGGGGTGGGTGTAGAACGGTCGCTTGACCATCGGGTAGCCCGTGACGAACAAAAAGGCGCTCCCGTGTTCGCGCTCCGCCCATTCGCCCAAAACGCGCTCGTGCTGCGGCGCGAGGTCGGGTTCGTGGCGGGCATCCTCTCCCGTCAGCTTATAGACCAATTCCAGCGCCTCGGTGAAGTGCAGCGCGGGGATGGTTTCCGGCACAGGCGGCAGCGTCAGCCCCAACACGCTGACCGCTCCCGCCGCCCGTGATTTAATCGACTCGACCATCGCGCCCAGCACGCCGGTGAGAACGGCCATCACGTCGTGGTGGTCGCGGATGAAGCCAAGTTCGGCGTCCAGCGACACGTATTCGTTGAGGTGGCGCGGGGTGGCGTGCGGCTCGGCGCGGAAAACCGGCGCGACCTCGAACACCCGCTCGAACACGCCAACCATCGTCTGTTTGTAGAATTGCGGGCTTTGCGCGAGATAGGCGGGCGTCCCGAAGTAATCGAGGGTGAAGACGTTCGCGCCCGATTCGGTGGCCGAAGCAACGATTTTGGGCGTCTGAATTTCGGTGAAGCCCTGACCGCGCAGCGCCGACCGAAAGCCGTCCATGCTGGCGTCGGCCATCTGCCAGAGGGCGCGCTGGCGCGGATGGCGCAGCGTCAGGGCGGCATGGTCGAGCAGGGTGGGCAGTTGAGCGTTCAGCGACGGGCGGAACAGGTCGAACGGGGGCGGTTCCGCCGCTGGAGAAATCACCGTCAGCGTGACGTGGTGTAATTCGACGCCGCCGGGCGCTTGCGGCGCGCTGACCACCTCGCCGCACAGCTCAACCACCGACTCGGCGTACAGGCCGTCGAAATCGGCGGGCGTGTCGATGACCGCCTGCGCGAGTCCAGAACGGTCGCGCAGCACAGCGAAGCCAAACGCGCCCATCGGACGCCAGCGGTGCAGCCAACCCGAAAGCGCGACGCGCTGCCCGATGTGCTGCGGAAGTTGGGACGATAAGATACGGGACGACATGGGATTTCACACCTCCAAATAGACGCACACGCCCCCTCCATCTGCGGACGGAGGGGGCATCCGTGGTGCCACCGCAGTTCACCTGTGCACGCCGAGGTGAGGGACGCGCAGCAGGTCTCAGAAGCCGGGTAACGGGGGCAGACCGTCGAGGGTTTGTCCGCACACGCCGGGGATGGCGGGCGGGGTTCTCCCCGCGCTCAGGAGGGTCTTGGCGGGCGGGTGATGGTCGCGCTCACAGCCGAAGGCGCGGCTCTCTGGTCATCACAAGGGGTAAAACGGGACGCCCGTTACTCGTCTCCATCGTCGCTTATAGTGAACAGAGTATGCCGCTTCTTCGCGCCGGTCAACCCACCACGGTTGGGGGTTGTTGGACTATTTCATGCCGTGATTTAGCCTACCTGCGCTACCATGTATAGGGCAGTGGGAAGTGTGATAAGGAAAACCAATGGTCAAGGTGATGGTAGCGCTGGTGATGGTGATGTTATCGGTCTCGGCACAGGCGGATAGCCCGCCGCAGTACCGTGAACTGCTGCGTATAGAGCGCGGGCAAGTGTTGGAGCCTGCACATTTCTTGGAACATATGGCCTTCAGCCCAGATGGCACCCAGATTGCCGCCAGTGGTGGGGAGGATGTCCGAATTTGGGACATTAGCAGCGGTGAGGTCGTGCAAACCTTCGCCTTTACCAGTGGTGCTGTCTCTTGGAGCCCTGATGGTCGGTACATTGCGACGGGAACCCGGAATAACGGTCTTCTGTCGGTCTGGGACGCCGAAACCGGGGCAAATGCGAGTGGAACCGAGGGTTTTACGGGCCGACACAGCACATGGTCGCCTGACAGCCGTCAAATCGTCACCGACGTTATGATGACTTATGATGTCCAGTCCCGCGTAACACTTGTCCAGCTTGACAGCCAGTGGAATGTGGCGACTGCCGTCTATTGGAGTCCCGATGGGACAATGATCGCTACAGCAGGCGGATGGACGGATGTACCCTACCTGCATATTTGGTCAGCAGATGGTGAACGCCTCGACACTTATTGGGCAGGAACAGAAGGCGCTTGGAGTCCTGATTCGACCCGTTTTGCCAGTGCGATGCAGGTGCGGGAGGTGGCTACTGGGCTGCCCGTCCTCATCCTCCCAGAGATGCGCGAACTCATTACGTGGCACCCCAGCGGCGCGTGGCTGACCAGTTCCAACGCGGAGAGGGGAGAAATCGTGCTGTGGGACGCCAACACAGGCGCACAAGTGGAAGTATGGACGTTTGAAGATTGTTTTATCAGCGGCTTTACATGGAGCACTGATGGGCAGCACTTCGCTGTAAGTTGCCAAATGGGTGAGCCGAACTTTGGCCGTGACCTATTGATTGGGGAGGTGATTCTATGAGATTCTGGCTGTTGGTGTTCATCCTCGCCCCATTGTTATCCACGGTTTACGCGCAGGAAGAGGGTACGGCGGTCATGCACCGCCTCAATATCCCTATACCTGAAGGCTATAACTACAACCAGTATAAGTACAACTGGTCGCCCAACTCAGCATATGTAGCATTCTTATTCAGCCCAATCGGTGAGGGGCCTCTTTCGCCCAATTCTCAATGGGAAGTGTTCGAGATTAGCAGCGGCACTTCTGTTGGCACATTTCATGATTTCATGGAGTGGTATGAGGACAGCACACGCTTTCTAGCACGACTGGACCCGTCCGCACCGCCGACCATTTTTGATGTCCAGACCGGGCAACCAGTCGCAGCGCTGGATGATTGGTGGCCAGACTACTTAATGGAACCCATCAGCAGCAGCATTTCCAACCTCGACCAGACAGGCACACTGCGCGTCTATGACACCGAAACCGGCGCAGTGGGACTGATGATGACCGGAATGTCGGAACTGCCGCACTATGCGCCGGATCGTTCACGTTTCGCCATTAATGTCCCCGACGATGGGCTGCACATCTACGATGCAGAAACGTTCGATTTGCTATATCGACTTGAAGGCTATACATCACGCCCATTTCTTAGGCATGAAATGGTCTGGCGTCCCGATGGACGGCAGTTGTTGGTCACCCAACAAACCGATCCCTATGATTATTATAGGAAATATCTCGGCCCACATTTTATTTGGACATTGGAGGAGGATACACTGTCTCAACCGTTCTACAATGTCACTGCGGATCCGGTCTGGTCGGCAGATGGACAACGTGTCGCGGTGACAAGCGATTTCACCAAAGTTCGGGTCTACGATACGCAGACCGGTGCGCTGTTGGAGACTGTCCGTGGCTATCCAGATGGCTCTGTCCGCCTCATCGCGTGGGAAGGACATCACCTCATCGCTTCCATCGGAGATTTCTACACGGGGTATGTTTTGAGTGTTTGGGATATGGAACAAAACATTTTTACCATCACCCGTTACGGCGATTACCCATCGTATATTGTTAAACCGACAACCATCAGCATTGCTGAATTTGGCCCGGGTGTCACCGAGATTTCACTTTCAACCGGGGAGGTTTTGCCCCGCCTTGTGCCTGATGAGGTGCTCTACATCAGCCCCGACCATCGCTGGGGAGCGGGGTACTCCCATCTGTTTGAGGCCGAGCCGAGTGTTCCGCCAACCCTGATGTTCTCGCGCTTTTCGCCGCCTGCGACCATCGCCATGCTGGATGTCGATACCGGGTTAAATATGGAGGGCTGGTCGCCGGACAGCCGGTATTTTGTCGTCAGCAGCGCTACCGAAATCATCATCTGGGAGCTGGTTCAGGGCGGGGCGGGGTGATTGATATGGGAACACAGCGGATATGACCTCTCGCGCAAGATGATTGGCAATTGGTCGGTTGGGCGCGCCGAAAGTGGTGCTATGGCGCGGGCACGCCGACCGGCATAATGGGACAATCGCGACCACACCTGTGTTCTGGCCGCGTATTTAGAGTCCCAGAAAGTCGCCCCGCTTATGTCCCACCCAACCCCCACGCTCACCCTCGCGGACGCTCCACCTGCCACCCACCCCTCGACCCGTTCTAGAGAATTTTGGTCGGGCGCTCGCGCTGTCCTCCCACTGGTGTTGTCGGCCATCCCGTTTGGGCTGCTGTACGGCGCGCTGGGCATCCAAGCCGGACTCAGCCCCGCCGCGACAATTGGGATGTCGCTGTTCGTATTCGCCGGGTCATCGCAGTTTGTCGGCGCAAACCTCGTCAGCGCGCTCGCGCCTATCCCGGTGATTGTGCTGACCACATTCATCGTCAATCTGCGCCACGCGCTCTATGCCGCGACGCTTGCGCCGCACCTCAAGCACCTCGGCCAGCGTTGGCTGCTGCCGCTGGGCTTCATGCTGACCGATGAGGCGTTCGCCGTTACCATCCAGCGTTTCGAGGGTGAAAATGGCACATCACCGCACCGCCATTGGTACGTCTTTGGCGCTGAGCTGTTGATGTACCTCAACTGGCAGGTGTGTACCGTGTTGGGTGTCGTGGCGGGCAGCCTGATGGGCGATGCCAGCGGCCTCGGCCTCGATTTCGCCATGAGTGTGACGTTTATCGGCATCGTCGTCCCGCTGATTCGCAACCGTCCGATGGTGGCGGCGGCGGTCGCGGCAGGCGTGGTCGCCCTGCTGACCTATCAGCTTGAAAATAAGGTCGGGCTGATGCTGGCAGCGGCGGCGGGCATCGCGGCGGGTTATTTCACCGAAGTTTGGTCAGCAAACAAGCAGGGAGAGCGCCATGAATGAGGTCTTGTTGGTCGGCGGCATGGCTGCTGTCACGTTTGCGATGCGCTACCCCGTTTTGGCGCTGGTTAGTAGGGTATCGCTGCCAGAATGGGCCATCCGCGCCCTGCGCTATGTTCCCGTGGCGGTGCTGACAGCCATCACGCTCCCGGCGGTGGCCGCGCCTGACGGCGGGGTGGTGCGCGTCGGGCTGGACAATGCCCACCTCTACGCCGGAATTATCGCAGCGCTGGTCGCGTGGCGGACACGTAATTTACTCGCAACCATCGGGCTAGGGATGGTCGTGTTTTTCGTGTGGAAGATGGTGTTCGGGGGCTGAGGCACACGCCCAACCCCCGTTTGCACCTAGCCGCCCGCGCTGTGCGCGACCGATTCGACCACCGGCAGCACGAAGAAAGCGACGGCAAAGATGGCGTAGATGCCCAACAGCATCGCGCCTTCCAGCCAGTTGGACTCGCCGTCCTGCGCGATGAAGGCGGCGATGAACGACGAGGCCGCCAGCGCCACGAGTTCAAACCCGTTGAACACCAGCAGCATCGGCGTTGGTGTCAGCAGGCTGACGAATACCAGCACCGGGGCAACGAACAACGCGATTTGTAGGCTGCTACCCAGCGAAATCGCCATGCTCAGTTCCATCTTGTTTTTGTAGGCCACCTGCACCGCCACAAGGTGTTCGGCGACGTTGCCGACCAGCGGAATGAGGATGATGCCGATGAACACCTCGGACAGGCCAAATTGGATGGTCACGGCCTCGACCGCGCCGACCAGCGCCTCGGACATCAAGACGATGCCGATGGTGCTGATGGCCAGCATGACCACCGAGGTCGGGACGCTCCACTTAGCATGGTGGACATCCTCGGCGGCGGAGTCGCGGTCGGTCACGCTGTCTTTGGCGGTGAAGCTGTAAAACACGCTCAAACCGTACAGCACAATCATGATGATGGCGACGCCTTCGCTGAGGGGCAGCTCTCGCGCCAGTTCGCCGACGATGGCCGTATCAAACAGTGAAGGCACAATCAGGGCGAACAGGGCGAGGATGAGCAGCGTGGCGTTGACGCCCGCCGTGCGCCGGTTGAAGGTCTGTGTGCCGTTCTTCAAACCACCCAACAACAGGCTGAGACCCATCACCAAAAGCAGGTTGCCCATGATGGAACCGGCAATCGAGGCGCGCACGAGGTCAACCAGTCCCTCACGCAGCGCGAAGATGGTGATGATGAGTTCGGCGGCATTGCCGAGGGTGGCGTTGAGCAGGCCGCCGATTTTCGGGCCGGTGTGGACGGCCAGCTCTTCAGTGGCTTCACCGACCAGCTTCGCCAGCGGGATGATGGCCGCACAGGCCAAAATGAAGATGACCAGCGGGTCCCAGTGGAGTACGAATTCGCCGACCAGCGTGAGCGGGACGGCGACCAACAGGTAATACAGTGGGTTGCGGAACAGCGACAAAAACGTGGACATAGATTTCCCCCCGTGGGTGTCCAGAAGCGCCGTTAAAAAATGGCTTCAGTCGTGCGCTTTTCAGTATATGCCGCTTATTTAAATCTGCATGGGCTAAGTGGTCTATATCACGCCGCTGGCGCGATACCATGCGTAGGTGTCTTGTAGGCTCATCTCCATCGCCACCTGCGGCGGGCCGAACGCCGCCCACGTCTTGTCATATTTGAAGTAGACACCCTTGCCGCTGAGGATAATTTGGTTGCCGTCCATCGGCGTTTTGATGCCCAGCGCCCGCACCCCGTTCACGATGCCCGCCGCCAGCGGCAAAATTTGGCGCGGCAGCGGCAGAATCGGGCGCGGCACGCCGACCACATCGGCAATTAGGCTGAACCACTCGCGGTGGCCGAAGTTGGCCGTCCCCAACAGGTAGCGCTCACCGGGGACACCAACCTCGGCGGCGCGGAGCTGCCAGCGCGCCACATCGCGCACATCGACGTAACCCGCGCCCCCCGGCGGCACGGGGACGAACCGTCCGTTGCGCTTGGACTCGATGACCATGCTGCCCGAAATCTGGTTCAGGTCGCCCGGCCCCATTACCACCACCGGGTTAACCGTGACGACCTCTTGACCGTTGCGGACGGCTTCAGCCACGACCTGTTCGGCCAGCACTTTGCTGTAGCCGTAGGGGAAGCGCTCCGGCGGCAAGTTAAACGCGACCGACTCATCGGACGTGCCGCCCGGCGTTAGGCCAACCGCCGCCGCGCTGCTGGTGAACACCACCCGCTTGACGCCTGCCTCCCGCGCTGCATCAAGGACGAGGCGCGTCCCCTCCACATTGACTTTGAACATATGCGCTTTGTCGGCGCGCCAATAATCCGCAACAGCGGCCACATGGAACACCCAATCACACCCAGCGCAGGCTTCGCGCAGCGCATCGGCCTCCAGCACGTCGCCGTAGGCCGATTCATAGCGCACGCCTTCCAGCGCCGTCAGCTTGGATGACCGACGGTGCAGGATGCGAACGGTGTGGCCGGCTTCGGCCAGCGCCCGTGCGACGTGTGAGCCGACGAATCCCGTCCCGCCCGTGATAAGTGCTGTTGCCATGTGCGCCCCTTTTTAAGTTTATTGGTGTTTAGGGGGTGATTGTACCGCGTCACGGGCGGGGTGGTGAGGGTAATAGGTTTTACTCGCGTTCCTCGCCAGTCGGGAGGTGGCTGACGACGATAAACGCCAGCGTCGAGAGCGCCAAAATATTGAAGCCGGGGCCGAACCACTGGATATCCCAAGGCTGGAACATGCCGACCACGCCGACCACCATCCCGGCGACGGTCAGGCGTTCCAGTAACGGGACGAACGACCAACGGTTAGGCGTCATAGCGGATGTCCACCATGCGACCGCCCTGCGCCGACTCGACAATCGCGTCGCAGATGACGGCGTTGCGGTAGCCGTCCACGAACGTCGCGCCGATGGGGTCTACCGCCGTATTGCCCACGATGGCGCGGAAGAAGTGGTCAAACTCATGCACGAAGGTGTGTTCCCAGCCAATCATGTGACCCTGCGGCCACCAGTTTGACCAGTAGGGATGGTACGGCTCACTGACCAGCACATTGCGGAAACCCTGTGTGGTCTCCGGCTTGTCATCCGCCCAGAACACCTCCAGCTCGTTCATACGCTCTAGGTTGAACTTGATTGAACCTTTTTCGCCGTTGATTTCGATAATCTGGTGATTTTTGCGCCCCTGACAGAAGCGCGACGCCTCGATGGTTCCCAGCGCACCGTTTTCAAACTCCAACAGTGAGACGAAAGCGTCGTCCACATCGACCGTGCCGGTCGCGCCGGAACCGTCACCCAGCGGGCGCTGCTTGACGAAGGTTTGGGTCATGCCCATCACCTTCTTGGGTTCGCCAATCAAGAAGCGCGCCAAGTCGATGACGTGGCTGCCGAGGTCGCCCAGCGCCCCGCTGCCTGCCTGCGCTTTATCCAGCCGCCAGATTTTCGGGAAATTGGGGTCGATAATCCACTCTTGCAGGTAGACGCCCCGGAAGTGGAAGATGCGCCCCAGCGCCCCACTCTGGATGAGCTGGCGCGCCTGCGCGATGGCCGGGACGAACCGGTAATTGTAGGCCACCATGTGTTTGACGCCTGCCTTTTCCACCGCGTCGAGCATGGTCTTGGCTTCTTCGGCGGTGCGGGCGAGGGGTTTCTCGCAGAAGACGTGTTTTCCGGCCTGCGCCGCCACAATGCACGGCTCGGCGTGCGCGTCATTGGGGCCGCCGTTGTCGAATACCTGTACGTCGGGGTTATCGACCATCTCCCGCCAGTCGGTATAAGCGCGCTCGTAGCCGTAGCGCCGCGCCGCCTCGTTCACCGAGTCGGCGTTGCGCCCGGCGATGCCAACCAAGCGCGGGATGGCCGCCGGGGGGTACATCATGTAGGGGATTTTCTTGAAGGCGTTCGAGTGCGCCTTGCCCATGAACGCATAGCCGAGGATGCCGATGCCGATTTCAGGCGCTTGCCCCTCGGCTTTCGCGCCCGCCATGCTGGTAAAACCGCCGCCGTCGCTCATTGTTTGAGTCTCCTTTGTGTGTGTAATTTGTGGTGGTTCGGGATTCCCCCTCACCCCCTAAATCCCCCTCTCCCTCGCAAGCGGAGAGAGGGGGACTTTTGCAAATCGTTATTGTGTGGTTTTGATGCTCTTATCTAACCGATATAAAAATATGGTCGGATTTATCACAGGTTATGAAAACCTTGGCTCTGCATTCTCCCCTTCTCCCCGCTTGCGATGGAGAAGGGGGCGGGGGATGAGGGGTAAACCTATTTCTTCTCAAACGCCGCGTCGAAGGCGACATCCGACGGGGTGAAGTCGTGCTTCTTGACCCACGCGCACGATTCGGTCGCGCCGAACTCGCGGTTCATGCCGCTGTCCTCCCACTCGACCGACAGCGGGCCACTGTAGCGGATGCGGTTGAGCGCCCGCACCATCGAGTCCATGTCAAGGTCGCCATGCCCCGGCGAGACGAAATCCCAGCCTCGGCGCGAGTCGCCGAAACCGAGGTGTGAGCCGAGGATGCTGCGGCTGCTGTCCAGCTTGACCTTGGTGTCTTTGACGTGGACGTGATAGATGCGGTCAGGGAAGCGCTCGATGAATTTCATCGGGTCGAACAGTTGGTGGATGAAGTGGCTGGGGTCAAAGTTGAAGCCGAACGCAGGGCGGTTGCCCAGCGCTTCTAAGGTCTTTTCGGCGGTGTAGATGTCATAGGCAATTTCGCTGGGGTGTGCTTCCAGCGCGAAGCGGACGCCTACCTCGTCGAACACGTCGAGAATGGGATTCCACTGTGCAGCGAATTCGGCATACCCGGCATCGACCATCGCGTCAGAGACGGGCGGAAAGCGGTAAATCAGGTGCCAGACCGGGCTGCCGGTGAAGCCGTTGACCACCTTCACACCCAGCTTGGCGGCGGCGCGGGCGGTATCTTTCATCTCATCGGCGGCGCGCTGACGCACCCCGTCCGGCTTGCCGTCACCCCACAGGCGCGGCGGCAAAATCGACTGGTGGCGCTCGTCAATCATCGCGTCCGAGACGCACTGACCGACCAAGTGGTTGCTGATGGCGTAGACCTTGAGGCCATATTTTGCCAGCAGGTCGTGGCGCGACTGGACGTAACCGTCCTCGCTTAGGGCGCGGTCCACCTCGAAGTGGTCGCCCCAGCACGCCAGTTCGAGGCCGTCATAGCCGAAACTGGCGGTCTTCTGGGCGAGGGTTTCCAGCGGCAGGTCGGCCCATTGGCCGGTAAACAAGGTTACTGGTCGGGACATGGTGGGTTTTCCTTTCGGTCATTCAATCCAATAAACAAGGTCAGAATAAGGTGAGGCCGCTGACGGCATCGAAGACGTGACAGCGCGGCAGGTCGAAGGCGAGGCGGACGCGCTCGCCTTCCTCGGCGCGGTAGGCGGCTGCGGCGCGCACGCGCACCGTTGCCCCGCCGACGTGGACATCAACGAAGGTGCGGTCGCCCAGCGGTTCCAGCACGAACACCTTACCGTCTACCGTCCCGTCCGCGTGGATGGACACGTCTTCTGGCCGACAGCCGAATATCAGCGCGCTGGAATCGGTGGCATTGGCGACCGCTGCGCGCTGGGCGTCGGTCAGCGGGAGCTTCAGTACGCCGTCGGCGCTGATGAGCGCGGCTTGGTCGGCATCGTAGCGGCAGTTGATGGTGTTCATGCGCGGGCTGCCCACAAACTGCGCGACGAACAGGTTAGCCGGGTGGTCGTAGATGCGTTCGGGCGTGTCCACCTGCTGCAACTTGCCGTGGTCGAGGACGGCGATGCGGTCGGCCATTGACATGGCTTCTACTTGGTCATTGGTGACGTAGAAAAAGGTCGCCGCCAGCTCCGATTGCAGGCGTTTGAGTTCGGCGCGCATCTCGACGCGCAGCTTAAAGTCAAGGTTGGTCAGCGGCTCGTCCATCAAGAACAAGCGCGGATTCCGCACCATCGCCCGGCCCAACGCGACGCGCTGCTGCTGACCGCCGGACATCTGCGCCGGGCGGCGTTCGAGCAGTTCGGTAATCCGCAGCAGGGTGGCGACCTCGTTCACGCGCTGGCGGATGCGGTCGGGAGGCCAGTCGCGCGCCAACAGCGGGAAGGCCATGTTCTCGAAAGCGCTCTTGCGCGGATAAAGTGCGTAGGTCTGGAACACCAGCGCGAGGTCGCGTTCGGCGGGGCTGAGTCCGTTGACCACCGCACCGTCCAGTGCGACCGTGCCGCTGTCCAGCTTTTCGAGGCCAGCCACACAGCGCAGGGTAGTGGTCTTCCCGGCGGCGGTCGGCCCCAACAAGACGAGGAACTCGCCGTCTTTGACGGTTAGGGTGAGGTCGTCCAGCGCCTGTTTGCGCCCGAAGCGCTTGCTCAGGTTGGTAATTGTCAGGCTAGACATGTTTTGACCACCCTTCCGGCAGTAGGGCGCGCCCGCTGTCCCCGTCAAACAAGTGGATGGCGGCGGGGTCGAGTTTGACGCTGACGTTTTCGCCGGGGTTGAAGCGGATACGGGGCGGGGTCTTGGCCGTGAGGGTCTTACCGGCCACCGACACGACGTAAACCGTTTCATCACCCAGCGGCTCGCGCACCACCACGTTCCCGGCCATGCCCGCGCCGCCCGGCGCACCGACGGTGATGTCCTCGGCGCGGATGCCGAAGGAGACCCGCTTGTCGTGTTGGGTGTACTGGCGGGCGGCGGGCGGCAGTTCGACCCAGAACTGACCATCACCAGCCACAAAGCGCGCCCCAACCATCCGCCCGTGGACGATGTTCATCGGCGGGCTGCCGATGAAAGTGGCGACGAACAGGGTTTGCGGGTGGCGGTAGATGTTCAACGGAGTATCGACCTGCTGCAAAACGCCCCGGTCCATGACCGCGATTCGGTGGCTCATCGACATGGCCTCGATTTGGTCGTGCGTCACGTAGACCATGGTCGTGCCGAGCGTATGCTGAAGGTGCTTCAGCTCGACGCGCATATCGGCGCGCAGGCTGGCGTCGAGGTTGGTCAGCGGCTCATCCATCAAGAAGGCCTGCGGCTGACGCACCATTGCCCGGCCCAGCGCGACGCGCTGCTGTTCGCCGCCCGGCAAGCGTCCGGGGTTCGACTTGAGGATGTGGGTAATCCGCAGACGCTCGGCCACATCCATCACGCGCCGGTTGACCTCCTCAGTGGGCAGGTTTTGGGCTTTCAGCGGGAAGGCGATGTTATCGCGCACGCTGAGGTGGGGGTAGAGTGCGTAGAACTGGAACACAAACGCGATGTCTCGGTCACCGGGGCGCAGGTCGTTGACCACACGCTCCCCAATGCGGATGTCGCCGGTGGTCTGGCGTTCCAGCCCGGCAATCATGCGGAGTGTAGTGGTTTTGCCGCAGCCGCTCGGCCCCAGCAGGACGAGGAACTCACCATCTTCGATGGTCAGCGTCAGGTCATTGACCGCCAGCGGGACGCCCGGACCGAAGGATTTGTTGACGTTCTGTAGGTTTATCTGTGCCATCAGCGCCCCCTACCGCCTGACCGCGCCGAAAGTCACGCCGCGCAGCAGGTGGTTTCGGACGAGGAAGGTGAAGACCACCACAGGCAGCACGAACACCACCGACGCCGCCGCCAAGCGCCCCCATTCAACCGCACCGACGCCGATAATGCTGTTCAGGTACGGCGGGACGGTCGAGGCCGCGTCGCGGTTGAGGAAGTTGGCGAGGACGAACTCGTTCCAGCTCACGATGATGGAAAAGACGGCGGTGGCAGCCATGGCGGGGATGGCCTCTGGGATGACAATTTTATAGATGGCTTGGAAGCGGGAATAGCCGTCCATCATGGCCGCTTCCTCGTATTCGCGGGGGATTTCATCGAAGAAGCCCTTCATAATCCACACCACGAACGGCAGGTTAAACGAGGTGTAGAGCAAAATCAGCCCGAAATAGCTGTCACGCAGGCCGAGGTCGTTGAACAGCACAAACACCGGGATGAGGACGACAATCGGTGGGAGCATCCGCGTGCTGAGGACGAAAAACATCAGGTCACTTTCCAGCGGGATGGTAAAACGGGAGACGGCGTAGGCCGTCAGCGTGCCGAAGAACACCGCCAGCAGCGTGGACGCGCCGGTGATGATGACGCTGTTCACCAGCCGGTCACGGAAGCCGCTCACGTCCGCCGAGGCGGAGACGGTGCTGCCCTCACCGGTGGTGGTTTCGGCGCGGAAGAAAATGTCACGGTAGTTGTTGGTCGTCGGCGTAAAATCGACGAACGGGACGAGCTTGGGGACTGAGGAAATGACGTCCGCCCGTTCCTTGAACGACGACGCGACAATCCAGTACAGCGGGAAGGTGAAGAAAATCAGCACCAACCCCAGCAGCACGTAAAATCCGGCCTGCTTGGCAATCCGCATCGGCGTTATCCCTTCACTTTGTTGAGCTGACGGATGAGCAGGTTCGCCAGCGCGATGATGACCACCAGCATGATGTAGCCGTAGGCCGAGCCGACGCCGGTATCGAAGCCCTTAATCGCCGTGTCATAAACGTATAAGCCCGCCGTCTGCGCCGCCCGACCCGCGCCGCCTCGGTCACCAACCAAGACGAAAATGGTGTCAATCATCTTGTAGGCGTCCATGGTGCGGAAGATGATGCCAATCATCAGCAGCGGCGTGACGATGGGCAGCGTGATGTGGCGGAAGCGGAACCACGCGCCCGCCCGGTCAACCTCTGCCGCCTCGTACAGATACTTGGGTACAGCAGACAGCCCAGCCAGCGCAATCAGCATCATGAACGGCGTCCACATCCACACATCGACCAGCACGACCGACCACGGGATGACGCTGGGCGACGACAGCCACAGCACCGGCTGACCGCCCAGCGCTTGGATGTAGTAATTCAGGATGCCGTCACCCTGCATCATGAAGCGCCAGAACAGCGCCACCACCACCGGCGAGAGCATCATTGGGATGAGGATGACCGTCATAATCACGCCGCGCCCGCCGAATTTGCGGTTGAGCAGCATGGCGACGGCGAACCCCAACAGCAGCTCAATCAGTACCGACGGGACGACAATTTGCGCGGTGACGACGAAGCGCTGCCACGCCCGGTTATCGTTGAGGAGGTCCACGTAGTTCTCGAACCCCACGCTGTTAATCTGGTCTGGGCGACTGAGGAGCGTTCGGTCGGTGAAGCTGGCCGACAGCGACCAAATCAGGGGGTAGATGGCGATAAACAGCAGGATGATGAGGGTCGGTGAGACGAACAGCCCCGCCAACCAGCGGTCGGTCAACCAGCTAAAACGCGGGCGTCCCCGCCCAGTTGTGTCCATGAAAAACAATCCTTTTTAAGTGATGAGTTGGGAGGGATGAGTGATGAGATTATGTACCCCTCATCCCTCCTTATCTCTATGCGGAGCCTTTTTCGGTGGTTCACTTATCCGCCGCCAAAGGCTAAAGCCTCTGGCTACCCGTTTTGAAGCCGACTAAAGCCGGCTGTTCTTTCCGCATTTTCCGCCTTACAGCCCCCTTCAGGGGGCTTCAGGATGGTAGCCGGACGCTTTAGCGTCTGGCGTACAACGCGGAGATACAGCGGTAAGGGCGCAGCACGCTGCGCCCTTACACCAGCCTGCTTTACTCTTCCTCGCCGTAAGCTTCGTCGAGGAGTTCCTGCTGTTCCGCCGCGATGAGGTCGAGCGCTTCTTGCGCGCCGAGGTCACCGGTGATGGCGAGGTTCAGGTATTCCTGCTGGATGCCGAGCAGCGTGTTGTACTCCGGCAGGTTCCAGAAGTCCTTGACCAGTTGGAACGCCTCAGCGAACGACGGGGTGTACGGCGCGGCGTTCTGGAAGGCTTCGCTTTCGAGGACGCTGACGCGAGCCGGGAAGCCACCCGACGACGCCCAACGCTCTTGCACTTCGTCCGATTGCAGCCAAGCGACCAGCGCCAGCGCCGCTTCTGGGTTCTCGGAGTACTGGCTCAGGCTGATGCCCATGCCGCCGAGGCTGATGAAGTGTTCTTCCTCGCCCGGAACGACCGCAAAGCCGATGCGGTCGGCGTATTCGCAGCTCTCGGTGCTGGTGAACGCGCCGCCGAAGCCGTACCAAATTTCGACCATCGCGGTCGAACCGTTGCACATCGCGCCGACCACTTCGTCAAAGCCGAAGCTGCCCGCGCCGGTCGGGGCGGTCTGCCACAGCGCGTTCGCCATTTCAATGGCGCTGACGGCTTCCTCGGTGTTCAGCACGCCTTCGACCGTGTAGGTCTCCGGGTCCCACAGCTCGCCGCCGAACGACCACAGGATGTGATTCCACGTCGTCGCCACGAGGTCGCCGCCGGGGTTCCAGTGGGTGGCGAAACCACTCACGCCGTCGGCTTGGAAGGCCTGCGCGTGCGAGAGCAGTTCCGTCCACGAGGTCGGCGGCTCGAAGCCCTTTTCCTCAAACAGGTCGGTGCGGTAGACCAACATGCGGGTGTCGGTCATCATCGGGACGGCATACAGGTCGCCGCTGCCGACCGGGACTTCACCGTAGGCGCTCAACGCCGCCGGGACGTAGTCGTCCAGCGGGAGGTTTTCGCCCATCCAGTCGGTCAGGTTGACGACGTGGCCGCCGGCCACCGCCGCGCCCATGAACTGGCTGTCGAGGATGGGCAGGTCAGCGCCACCCTGCGAGGCGAAGTCGAGGAAAATCTGGTCAAACCATTGATCAATGGGGACGCACGTCACAGTGACGGTGGCGTCCGGGTAGTCGTCAGTGATGGTATCGAGTAGGTCGCAGGGCGGCCACGCGAACCACACAATCGACAATTCTGGGGTGTCTTGCGCGCCGAGCGGGGCAATGGTCAGCCCCAACATCGCTACCAAGACGGCTAAAAGACCAACCTTACGCGACAAAATCTTCATCTCTCTCTTGCTCCTAATTACCCTTATACAAGGTCGTACATTTACTTCCACGCCCCCGGTCATGTCCGGGTGGTCGCGGGGTAAACCAAAAAAATTTAGCGGGCGTTGAGCATAAACACACTCTCAGCTACGCGGGCGACCATGCCGACCATGGCCGCTTCTGCCCCTAATGCGGGGCGTTTTAACCGCCGCGACGCGATGTCCGCGCCCGGCAGGTTCATAAGATGTTGGTTGAGTGCGGCGGCCAGCTCGGCGGGCGGGGCGTAGACATCGGCCCCTAAGACCACCACATCAGGGTCAATGAACGCGATGAGTTCCGCCAATCGCGCCGCTTGTTGGCTGGGGTCACCGTTCAGGCTGGTGACTTCGCCCGCCCGCCCCGACGCCCCTCGGTAGATGGTGCCGTTGACGACCAGTCCGGCGCTAATCGCCGCGCCAAACTTGAGGTAGACCAGCGACGACGCGCCGCCCGCTGCACCGCGCCGAAGCTCGCCCAGCGCCATCGCGTTGGCGTCCTTCTCGATGCTGATGGTGCTGTAGGGGAATAACTCACGCAGGTGGCTGTCGAGTTGGTAGCCGCCCCAGCCGGGTAGGGCAGGTGAATCGATGAGGGTTGCACTGCTGCGGTCTACCGCCAGCGGCGTGGTGATTCCGACCCCGCATACCCGCGCCGGGGGGATATTGAGCTGTTCTAAGCGCCCGAAGATGAAGCTGCTCATGGTGCTGAGGACGATTTGCGGCGGCTGACTGGGTGACAGCGGAAACATCCGCCGCACGCGCACCCTGCACGCTGGCGACCACGATATGCGCGTAGTTGGGGTTGAAGTCCATCACCCGCGCCCGCCGCCCGCCGGATGACGCACCGTCGCCGACCTCCTCCAACACGCCATTTTCAATCAACGTATTGACGACCGAGGTCAGCTTAGACGGGGAATAGCCAATCATCTCCGCGATGTTGGTGCGCGACAGCCTACCATATAGGCGCAGCGCCTCAACCGTGCGGTAGGCAGCCAATTCCAGCGCGAACGGGGCAGACTGCGCCGCGTCGGGGAACGGGTTAAGGGAATGAAGTCGTTTTGGTTTCATAACAGATATCATCAAAAATTTGTTGAAACTATATGTTGCTAAAGTAACGCGAATGGTTACTGTTGTCAACAAATCACTTTTTTTAGTTTATGAAATAACCAATTGCACCTAATGTGAAATAAATTAGGATGTTCCGATGCCACCGCATAAAACATCCTTTCGTGGCGAATCCATTCTATATCTGGCGTTAATTGGGTGTAGGCGTGTGCCCAAGGGATGAGGGATGACACTTGACGCACCCGCCCCACACCCCCTACAATTCCCGCTGGCTGGATACGGATTTTTTCTGCATCGGCTAATTCCACACGTCTGGACTGGTTCGGGGCGGTGTTGGGTGCGGAACCACTTGCGCCTTGCCCCCGCCGGGATGAAAGATGTGAACGCTTAAACACTGTCCCATAAGGAGACAACCCATGCCTTCCAAAGTCACGATGCGTGACCTGCTGGAAACGGGCGTCCACTTCGGCCACCGCACACAAAAGTGGAACCCGAAGATGGCCCCATTCATCTATGCCGCCCGCAATGGCATCCACATCATCGACCTGCGCCAGACCTTCACCAACCTCAACTCGTTCTACGACATGGTGGTCGAGATTTCGCGCAAGAACGGGACCGTCCTGTTCGTCGGGACCAAGCGCCAAGCCCAAGAGACCGTCGCGGTCGAGGCTGCCCGCTGCGGTATGCCCTACGTCAACCAGCGCTGGCTGGGTGGTACGCTGACCAACTGGCGCACCATCAAGGACCGTATCGAGACCCTCAAGAAGCTGGAAATCCGCCGCGAGAAGGGCGAGTTCAAGCTGCTGACCAAGCGTGAGGCGCTGATGCTGGAGCGCGAAATCATTAAGCTCAACGAGCGCCTCGGCGGTATCCGCGAGATGCGCCGTCTGCCCGAACTGATTGTCGTGGTCGATACCAAGCGCGAGGAGACCGCCATCAAGGAGGCCAACTCGCTCAACATCCCGGTCATGGCGCTGGTCGATACCAACGCTGACCCCGATGTCATCGACTACATCCTCCCCGGCAACGACGACGCCATGCGCGCCATCAAGCTGGTGGTCGGCGCAGTCGCCGACGCCGTGCTGGAAGGCAAGGCCATGCGCAAGGGTGATACCGACGACGAAAGCACCG
>JALONW010000027.1 GCA_025454725.1 Anaerolineae bacterium | reverse complement strand
TGCCCGCCCGCGCCAGCCTCGGCGCACGGACGCGGGCGCTGGTCGAAGCGGGGACGGTTGAACTGATTACCCCGTTCCGCTTGAGCGACATCAGCGCGGCGGCGGACGGCGGCCTAAACGTCACTGGTCAAACGGCGGATGGGCTGCAAACGGTGGTGGTTGACCAAATCGTCGCGGCGACCGGCGCGCGCCCCGACCTCGATATGCTGCGCGAGCTGCGCCTCGACCTCGACCCATCGCTGGAAAGCACCCGCACCCTCGCGCCGCTGATTGACCCGAATATCCACTCGTGTGGGACGGTTCGCCCGCACGGTGAGGCGGAACTGCGCCAGCCAGAGAAAAATTTCTACATCGTCGGCATGAAGAGCTACGGGCGCGCGCCGACCTTCCTGTTGGCGACCGGCTATGAGCAGGTGCGCTCGGTAGTGGCTGGTCTGGTCGGTGACTGGACGGCGGCGCAGGATGTCCAGCTCGATTTGCCCGAGACCGGCGTGTGTTCGACCGATGACCTCGGCGGCGCGTGCTGTGGTGTGCCGTCAGCCGCGCAGATTACCACCCTGTCGCTGGATTCCATCCGCATTAAGGGGTATGGGTTACGTTCTCAGTAACCGGGGACGACTTTAAACAAGTCATCCCCGGTTTTTTATCGCGCCACCTGCGCGCTGCCCAACCAATACGTCCAAATCAGAAGGCCGTGTGCCGCGATGAAAATTAACAACAGCGGGATGGTGAGGAAGCGCCGCTGACTTTTCAGCAGGCCGTAGACCAAAAGCATCACAATGACGGCTATGGGGATAACAAATAGGCTGATAAGTCCGATAAACGCGCCGATGATGACTCCCAGTGCGGACATAAATGTCACACCGACGGTCAATCGGCTGGCGACCCGCAGGCTAACCGCCAGCGCGACCGATAAGACCACCATCGGCGCGAAAAACGGATAAATCAGATACTCAAAAATTGACCCCATCAAGAATGAGGGCAGCAGAATGACCGCTGATGCTGGAATGGAAGCCAACCAAGCGCGTTCCTTGCCTGACCCGATTAAGAACCATAAGCCAACGGTTACGCCCAACCACAGCGCCGGGGCATGATAGACCAGCGTGTTCTGACCCACTGACGGCGGCCAAAATACTGCGCCGACCAAAATAATCCAAAACGGCAGCCACCACAGCGTGCTGGTGAGCCACGACCCCGCCTTCTGCACGTGGAACCAGCCGTGGGTGTACTCGTAAGCGTCCAGCGCGCTGGGTCGTATGAACAGCCAACCCATCAGGCGCAGCCAATCAGCGGGGTTTGTGGCCTCCAATGGGCGGATAGACGGGTCTTTGGTCAGCGTGAGCGGCGGGTTTGCTTGAATATCAGCCTCGGCAGCTGCCATCCGGCGCGCGACCTCATCACGGTCTGACGCAGGGGTTGGGATGAGGGGTGAGGTGAGGAGGCGCTTGATGTAAGGAGCCAGCCGCTTGGCAAATGCCGTTAATGCGTGGGACGAGAACGGAATTTGATAGCGGGGATGGAAACCGGGGCGCACGTCATCGGGCAGGGATGCCAATTCCTGCTCAAACGACACGCCTTCCGCCACCACGGGGGTGATTTTGTGCCGATGGCGCAGCGCCTCTCGGACGTCGGCCAGCAGGGGGTCATCGGGGTTGCTGCACCCTGCCAGCGCCCCCTCCGAGACGATGAGAACGGTGTTTGTCCGCGCCGCAATCTGGCGCTGACTGATGTCATCGGGCGCGCCAAGCTCCCAAAACACGTCGCAATGGGTTAGCAGTTGGTAGACCACGCGGGCAAGCTGCACGCCAGTCGGGTCACGCCGGTAAGCGATAAATACGGTGTTTTGCTGGGACATCGGCAAAAAATCCCCCTCACACAGACAACTTGAGCAGGTCGGTTAAGAAGCGCTTAGCCTGTTCGCGGGTTTCGGGGGCGTTATTGGTCTCGGTCAGCAGGAAGGCCACCTCAATCAGCCACGCCACGATTAGGCGCACCAGTAAATCGACCGAGTGCGGCTCCATCAAACCCGCGTCCATCAGTCCCGTGACCATCGCTTCGATTAGCGGGTAGCTGTATTCCTTCTCCAGCGCCTTCCACGCCACCCAGCCCAGCACGGCTGGCCCGTCGCGCAGCACAATCTGTTGATATTCGGCCTGCAAGCAGATGTCGAGAAAGTCGTCAATCGCGGCGAGGGCGCGCTGGCGCGGGTCGCTGATGCCCGCTGCTTTGGCCGAAACGGTCTGGAGTGCCTCGGACAGCACCTGCCGGATGACCGCGCCGAACATCACCTCTTTGTTCTTGAAGTGGTGATAAACCGCGCCTTTGGTCAGCCCTTCGTCGTGGGCAATGTCGTCGAGCGTGGTAGCGGCATAGCCGACCGTCCCGAACAGCCGCCGCGCCGATTCCAATAGGGCGCGGCGGGTGGCCTCGGTGTACTGTTCTCTGCGCGATGCTGGCATGGCGTAGCCTCCTCACCGGATTGGTGCTTGATTACATACCAATAGTATGTAAAATACTCACAGTATGTATTTATCATAAAAAAGGGGCGGTGCAAGATGGACAAGCACGTCGTACTCCCGAACGGAACCATCGACTATGACGAGGTGGGCGAAGGTTACCCACTGGTGCTGCTGCATGGGGCGCTCTCAAACACCAATACATGGCGCAAGGTCATCCCCGGCTTGTCGCGCCACTTCCGCTGTATCATGCCGACGCTGCCGCTGGGCGGTCACCGCCGCCCCATCCATGCTACCACGCCCATCACAGGCAGATACATAGCCGACCTGCTGCACCAGTTTACGCAGGCACTGCACCTCGACCAGTTTGCGCTGCTGGGCAACGATACCGGCGGAGCTTACGCGCAGATTTTTACATCGCTGCACCCAGAGCGCGTCTCACATCTCATCTTGACCAACTGTGACGGACTAGAGGTCTTTCCGCCCAAGCTGTTTGCGACGCTGCCGCTGGGGGTGCGTGTGTGGGGGTTCACCGGCCTAATGGCGCTGGCGATGCGCTCGCCCGCGCTGGCAAAGAGCAACCTGATTTTGGGCGCGCTGACCAGCACTTTGGACGGGCGCACCCTGCAAAGCGATTACCTGCACGAGTTCATGACTCAGCCCGCCGTCCGCCGCGATTTCAAGATGCTGGCGCTGGGCTGGGATTCCCGCGAGACGCTGGCCGCCGCTGAACAGCTCAAGCGGTTCGAGAAGCCGGTCTTGTTGGTGTGGGGGCTGGACGACAAAGCACTGTTCCCACTGTCGCTAGGGGAGCGCATCGCCGCGATTTTCCCCAACGCCCGCTTAGAAACGGTCGCCGGGGCGTCCACCTATATTCAGGAAGACCGCCCCGGCGATTTGGTCGCGACGATAGAGGGATTTTTGGTGACAGACCCGGTCACTTAGCTCACGGGCTGGTTCGCGTACCAATCAAGGGTGGCACGCAGGCCGTCGATTTGCGCGGTGGCATGGTCGCCGAAGCGCGCCGCGTATTTGCTGTGGTCAACCGTGAACGGCTCAGTGAATTGGTACATCATCTCGATGACCTCGCGGGCGGCGGGGATGAACAGCGCGCCGATTCGCATCATCAACGGGCCGAGGACGGTGTACTTGGGCGGCTTATTGAGGATGGCGAATGCCTTATCGATAAACTGGCGCTGGCTGGTGGTCGGCGCGTTGGGGACGTGCCAGATTTGGCCCATCGCGTCTTCCGCCTGTCCGATGTTCGCCATCGCCGTGCCAAAGTCGCGGATGTAGGTAATGGTGTGAGGAATATCGGGGTTACCGGTCAGCTCGGCAGGCTTACCGGCCAACATGGCGGGGAAAGTGCGCCCGCCGAACAGCGAATCGCGCACGCCGGGTCCGTAGAAGTCGGCGCCGCGCGCCACCGCCACTTTGAGCTTACCTACTCGATGTGCCGCCAGCGCCGATTCGGCCATCGCGGCGCGCACCTTCCCTTTCTTGGTATGGGCGTTGGTGGGCGAGTCCTCGCGCATCGGCTGGCCGTGCATCCGCCCGTACATATAGAGGTTATCGCCCAGCACCAAACGCGCACCAGATTGTGATACCCCGTCGATGATAGCGGCCTGAAACTGCGGAAATTCTTCCGCCCAGCGGGTGTAGGCGGGCTGCGCGCACTGATAAGCGGCGACCGCGCCCTGTGTGGCGCTGGCCGCGGCGGACGGGCTGGTTAGGTCAGCGGCCACCAGCTCGACACCCGGCGATGTCAAGGTGGGGTCGGCCTTCCCGCTGCGGCTGACCATGCGGACGCGCTGGCCGCGCTCAATCAACGCACGGGCGACGCTCAGGCCAAGCGGCCCGGTTCCAAAAATCACGTGTAAATCAGACATGGTGAATCTCCTTAGTTGGTTTTTGTCGGGACGCAGCGCGCTGCGCCCTATACGCATTGACGTAATGGGTTGTCGGACATAATGGGATGATTTATTGGTTGGCGTCAGAACCTCACCCCAGCCCCCTCTCCCCATGGAGAGGGGGCTGGGGGGTGAGGTTAGAGCTATTATGGCGGCGGCAGCCCGCCCTCCTCGAACAGGCGGAGGCATTCGGCGTGGTATAGGCCGTCGATGTCGCTGACCAGCCCTTGCACATGCTCAAACACTTCGAGCGTGACGATGCCGTGCAAGCGTGACCACCCGACCGCGCCGATATAGGCGATGTGCGGCGGGACGCCGGTATCGACCAGCGCAAACGGGGGCTGATGGAGGGTGGTTGGGCGCAGTACCCCGGCGGCATCTGCGCCCAAGAGAATGGTATAGACGACGGTCATGGCGCGACTTGCGGCGGGCAGGGTCTGTTCTCTGGGGGCGACATAGCCGGGGATGGGCGTGCCGTAGACCAGCGAAAACTCGGCTTTGTTCGCCAGCGCCCAGCCTCGGTAGGCGAGCAGCGCCGCCAGCAGACGATTGGAGTAGTCGTCGGCGGGGTACTGGTCGGCGGCGGCCTGCATCGCGTCGGCGTGGGCGTTGAAGGCATCGATAATCAGGGCGGTGATGAGGGCATCGCGGCTGTCGTAGTAACGGTACAGCCCGCTGACCACCATCCCAAGCTGTTTGGCGATGGCGTTCAGCGACAGCGAGGCCGCCCCGCCTTCTGCCATCTGCTGCCGAGCGATGGCCTTAATCTCGTCGCGGGTTTGTTCGCGTTGGACAGCGCGGCGTGTGGTCAATATGTGAAATCCTATCTCTTTAGTGAATACATATCACTATAGAGAATAGATTTCACTTTGTCAAGCAGGCAAAAAAACAGCCCATTGACCTTATGTGGATTCAGCGCGCAGAAACGGGTGATTTTAGGGAGAATCTACGCGCCGCCCGGTTCTCCGTCGGGGTAGGCGGCGGCGCGGGTAGCCTCCAGCTCCTTGAGCAGGCGGACGCCCTCGGCTTTCCATCGTGTTTGTTCGGCGCGGTAATCGGACTCGTGCAGCTTGCCGGTGGCGTAGTCCTCGTCAAGGTCGCGCAAAGTCCTGAGGACAGCGCTGTAGGCCACCTTCATCCCGTCACGCTCACGGCGAACGGCCTCGACCTCGGTGCGTGCCGTCACCTCAACACCGTGCCGCATGACTGGGGCAAAAATCAAGACGGCCACCAGCACCGTCCCAAACATGGCAATCAACAAGCCGGGTAAACTCATGGAGTCACCTCCCCGCCTGCGATGAGGGTGGTTAGGGTTGCGTCCAGCCAGCCGACCGGGAGCTGGCCGTAATAAAACGCCTTCACATTGCCGTCCGGGCCGACGATGTAGGTCTCTGGCGCGCCGGTGACGGCGTAGCGGGCGGTAATCCGCAGGCCGTCGTCGTTGCCGTTCGGGTAGGTGATGTCAAATTCCTCGATGAACTGGCGCGCCGCGCTCTCGACATCGCGGAAGCCGACACCGACCACGGTCACGCCCTGCTCGCGGAACTGCTCCCACGCGGCCTGAAGTTCTGGCGCTTCGTCGCGGCAGGGGGCGCACCAACTCCCCCAGAAATTGACGACCACCCACTGACCACGGTGTTCGGACAGCGAGAACTCGCCGCCCTCGTAGAGCGCCATCGTGAAGTCTGGGGCAGGGCCGCTGGTGGGCGGCTGACCGTTGTTGCGGAGCAGTTGCAGGCCAATCACCGCGAACACGGCGAACAGCACCACGCCAAGGAACAGCGTGCCGGGGGTGATGCGCCGAGGTGTAGAGGTGGGGGTCATCTGGGCAGTATCTTCCATCAGCGGGATTAGCCTTCGTCCATGTCTTTTTCGAGGCGGGCGAGGTAGCGGCGGTCGGCGCGCTCATCCGTGACGGGGATGTCGATATCGGCCACCACGGCGGGTCGGCGCTTCTGGTAGACCACATAGACGCCGAAAACGGCGCAAGCCAGCAGCAGCACGACCGGCACGACCAGCGCGAGGTTTCGCAGCAGCGGGTCTTGCGGCACGCCGACCACTTGGTCACCAAAGCGGGCGACAAACCCGGCGATGACGGTCTCCTCGGTCGCGCCTGCCGCCAGTTGGTCGGCGATGTCCTGTTTCCACTGGATGCAGACGGGCGTAAAGCACTTGTCCAGCGGCACATTTTCGCACTCTGGGCAGTACATGCGCGCCGCAACCTCGTTCACGTCGTCATAGGTGATGGGGCGCGGGGCGTCCTGCGCGGCGGCAGGTAGTGCGGCAAACAACAGGGCGAGAAGCAGGGGGATGAAGCGGCGCAGCATCACGACGCCACCCCTTCGCCCACGCGGGCGGACTTGACCGGCTTGGCGGGCTGGCGCTGGGGGGTGGTGTCTGCCGTCCAACTGCCCAGCAGCGTCCCGACAATCAGGATGAGGCCGCCCCACCAAATCAGATTGACCAGCGGGTTGATGTACAGCCACAGGCGGACGGCCTGCGTGTCCTCACGGAAATCGTTCAGCAGGACATACACGTCGTTTTCGATGGTGCTGTGCTGCCCGGCAATGCTCATGGCCATGCCGTTGAAGTCGTCGATGCGCGGGCGCAGGCGGGCGATCTCTTGGCCGCCGCGCAGCACTGTCACATCAGCGATGGTCATCTCGCGGTTGTCCTCAGCGGTGGCGAGGGTGATGCCGTCATAGCGCAGGGTGTAGTCCTGCAAGACCAGCGACTCGCCCACGCGGAGCTGGCGCTCGGTTTGGGCTTGGAACAGCGTCGAACCGATGACGCCGATGCCGATGACCGTCACGCCGAGATGAACGACATAGCCGCCGTAGCGCCGCCGGTTGCGGCTGAACAGCGCCAGAACCGCCACGGGCAGGCTTTCGCCCTTGCTGCGCTGACGGGCTTGTGCGGCGCGCCACACCTCCCACAGCGCGACGTATCCGGCGAGGAATGTCACCCCATAGCCGACCAGCGCGGCGGGGTCGGTTGTGCCGGTCACGGCCAGCAGCGCCAGCGTAAAAGCCGTGATGACCGCTGGGTACAGGATATTCAGCCCCAGTCGGCGCAGCGACGTGACGCCGTAGGCCGACAGCGGCGCGACGCCCATCAGAAAGTACATCAGGATGAACAGCGGCGGCGTGACGATGTTGTAGTATTCGACGCCGATGGTGACTTCCGTCCCGGTCGTCATCTCGCTGATGATGGGCGCGCCGAAGCTGCCCCAGAAGATGACCAGCGTCAGTGCGACGAACACAACGTTGTTCAGCACGAACAGCGTCTCGCGGCTGAGGATGTTGGTAAACGGGTGGTCGTCTTTGAGGAGACCCTCGCGGCGGCGCACCAAAATCATGTAGGCCGAGACGCCGGTAATCGCCGCCCAAAACAGGAACATCGGCAGGCCAATTTCTGACCGGGCGAACGAGTGGACGCTCTCGATGAGGCCGGAACGGGTGGCGAAGGTGGCAAACAGCACCATCGAAAACGTGCCGATGATGAGGACGAGGTTCCACACCTTGAGCATCCCGCGCTTCTCTTGAATCATCACGCTGTGGATGAAAGCCGTCCCCAACAGCCACGGCAGAAAAGCGGCGTTTTCCACCGGGTCCCAGCCCCAGTAGCCGCCCCAGCCCAGCACGTCATACGCCCAGCGCCCGCCCAAAATCAGGCCGAGCGACAGGAACAGCCACGCCACCAGCGACCAGCGCCGCGTGGCGATAATCCAGCCGGTCGAGAGGTCGCGGCTGGTCATGGCGGCCATCGCAAACGCAAACGGGATAACGAAGCCGACGAAACCGAGATACAGCATTGGCGGGTGGATAATCATCCCGAAATGGCGCAGCAGTGGGTTCAGCCCCTGCGATTGTTCGGCCAAGATCTGCGGCGGCGGGACGACCATGCCCGCCGGAACCAGCGCGGCGGCGGTAATCGCGCCAGTGATGGGGTCAAGCCACCAGCGCTCGAACGGGTTTTCGAGGAACACCGACAGCCCAATGAAAAACGCGACGGTCGCCATGGTGTAAGCGATGACACCGGGCATCAGGCGAGGGTAGCGCCCCCAGTTAATCAGGATTGCGCCGAACACGAACAGGCTCATCAGCCACGTCCAGAACAGCAGTGACCCGGCTTGGCTGCCCCACAGCGCGGTGAAGCGGTAGAGCGTCGGCGTATCGAGGTCGGTCACGCTCCAGACGTAAGCCATCTGGTATTGTTCGGTCATCAGCGCGGCCAACAGCGCAAAGGTTGAGACAGTCAGCAGCGGGAAAGTGATGACGGCGGCGTTGCGGGCGCTGACCAGCCAACGCTGGTTGTCGGTACGTGCAGCGTAGACTGCTGCCCCGACCGCAATGACCGACGCCGCCAGCGCCAGCAGCAGCGACGATAAGCCCAGTTCAGCTAGCATTGTCCAAGCGCTCCATGCCGGGGTGGTCTTGCTGGCCCATCACAGGCGCGTCACCCTCGAAGCGCGACGGACACTTAAAGTTCAGTTCGTCGGCCAAAAATACGCCGTCTGGCCCCAGCGTTCCGGTCATGATGGCCTGTGCCTCGTGGCGCAGTAGCTCCGGCTTGGGCTGGCCGACGGCGCGCACCTGCATCAGCGTGGCGTTGGGGTCGGTCGCGCCAATGTGCAGCGCCTCAGCGAGATTGGGGTGGTTCTCCGGGAAGGTCGCCACCGTGAAGGTGATGATGGTCGTGTCGCTGGATTCGTCGATGACGATGGTATCACCCAGCACGACGCCGGTGGCGCGGACGGTCTGCCCGGCGAACTGTGGGTCGTTCAGCACCTCGTCAATGGTGATGAAGAAGCGTGCGCCCAGTAGCGTCCCCGAAAAGGCAAGGTACAGCACCAGACCCAGCAAAATCACCCCGCCGACGAGGAATTTCAAGCGCTCGGTTTGCCTGCCCTGCGCGAGGAAATCCTTCGCCGCGTCGGTCTTTTCCCACGTCACACGCGCCATAAGAATGTATACCCCTTATGTCTATCTGTATGTGACGATTATACCCCCATTTGTGACGCGCTTCACAGGGACGCCCATGCTAAGAGGCTGATGAGAAGCGGCGGCGAGGGGGCAGCGGTCCACAGAAAACCCCCTCCAGCGGGGGGCTAGAGGGGGTGGTTTGCATTCGGACGGCTAAACGCTAATCGTCATCCCGGTCATCGTCGTCGCGGTCGTCATCATCATCGTCATTATCATCACTGTCATCATCGCGGTCGTCATCGTCGTCATTGTCGTCGTCACGGTCATCATCATTGCCGTTGTCGTCGTCACGGTCATCGTCATCATCGCGGTCATCGTCATCATTGCGGTCATCGTCATCATTGCGGTCTTCGTCGCGGTCGTCGTCATCGTCATCACCGCCGCCGGAACCGATGCGAACGGGGAGGTACAGGTCATCGTCCACACGGATGAGGCTCGGATTGTCGAGACAGTTGGCCGTCACCAGCTCGGCCAGCGAGATACCCGCCGCCGCCGCGATGCCGCTTAGGGTGTCGCCCCGGCGCACTTCATATTCATACCAGCCAAATGGGATGAGGCAGTTATCATCATCGTCGAGGTCGTCATTGTCTGTATCTTCATCGGTATCTTCGTCAGTATCTGTGTCCGTGTCGATGTCGTCCAAATCGTCCTCATCGTCCACACGGAAGGCCACCAGCGCGCCGCCATCCACGGTGAAGCGCACCTCAACGCCCTCACCGACCTCCAGCACCGCGTCATCGTCGATGTCCGCGCCGCTGATGTCGAAGGTCAGCCCGCCCATCACGAGGCTCCCGGCGCTGACCGCTTCGATTGCGCCCTCAATGTTGCCCTGCGCGAGGTCGTTGTCTTCCTCTTGGCTGTCCACAGAGACCGCCGTCAGGACGCCGCCCGATGCGCTGAAGCTGATTTCGGCCAGCCCGCCCGGTCGCCAGTCCACACCATCATCGACGCGGACGTTTTCGGCTTGAAAGGTCAGGCCAGAGACGGTCAGTACGCCGTCGGTGTAGTCTTCCAAAACGCCGCTGTACTCGCCAAAGGCGGTCGATGTGTCTTGCGCCGAGACCACGCCGACCAGCGCCAGCGCAGCCACCAATAACACGATTGAAACTCGTTTAATGCCCATGTTGCTTGTTTCTCCATCACGTTTAGAACGAGGATGAGAGGGTGGGCTATCCAAATGCCACCCTATATCTCTACCGTCGCCAAAACCGTCAAAAGGTTGCGGTCAATTTGGTTAAATGTTGGATGAGAAAAGTTTGTGTTCCGAAATAAGAACAATCGTGCTATTATGGGAGGTGGAAAGTGATGAGTTGTGAGTGATGAGAAGGCAGTACGGGCAATTACCTATTCGGTAAGGGCGACTCGACGGGTGTTACCCGGTGTGGTGGGCTTGGCGAGGGTGGTGTTCAAACCTAACCCCCGCACCCCCTCATCACTCTGCTTTCAAACTCCTATCACTCATCACTCGCCAATGGGCGTAGGGCTTGAGGCCAGCGCATCTGGGGGGTAGACTCAAGTGGGTCGATGGGTGGGCTTTGGTCGAAGGGTCGTGGTTGTGTGAGTGACGTGCAACGCATTGGCATTTTAGCGCACCCGCTGCGCCCGCAGAGTTTCCCTGTCGCCCAACAGATTGCCGAAAGCCTGAAAGGGCGCGGCGTGCGGGCGACGGTCGCCACCGAATGGACAGAAGCGGGGGTACAGGCGCTGTTGGGCGCAGTAGACCTCGTGGTCGCCATCGGCGGGGACGGCGCGATGCTGCGGGCAGCGCGGGCGTGCGCCATGTTTAATGTGCCGGTGTTGGGCATCAACATGGGGCAGCTTGGCTTCTTGACCGAGGTACGCTCGCCCGACCGCTGGGCGGAGTATGAGGAACGACTGTTGGCGCGTGAGTTTTGGGTCGAGCGGCGGATGATGGTGACGGCCAGTGTGGTGCGCGGCGGCGAGGTGCAGACCAGCGCCGAAGCGCTCAACGATGTGGTGGTCAGCGCCGAGGTGGTCGGGCGGATGATTCAGCTCGAAACCTACATCGACGGCCACTGGACGACCACCTACAACGCCGACGCGCTGGTGATTGCCACGGCCACCGGCTCGACGGCTTACGCGCTGGCGTGCGGCGGCCCGATTCTGCCGCCGCAGCTCAAGAACATCTTGGTCGTGCCTGCCGCGCCACACCTGAGCATGGACAGGCCGATGGTTCTGAGCGAGGGTGCGTCGGTCGAGGTGCTGGCGTCGTCGGCCAACCGCACGGGCATCACCGTCAACGCCGACGGCGTATCGGTGGCGGAACTGCTGCCGGGCGATACCGTCCGCGTGCAGGCCAGTCAGCACGTCAGCCAGTTCGTGCGGATGCGCGACCAGAACTACTTCTACCGTTCGCTGCTCGACCGTTTTGAACCGCGTGTTCGGCGGGCGGGCGAGGACGAGTCGGGGTTGTGAGTGGCTGACCTTTCGCCCCGAATCACCCCAAACGCATTAACATTAACCAAAAGCCATAACCCAAAAACCACAGGTGAGAGGACACCATGACCGACGCAACCGAGATGCAAGACGAAACGACCTACTGTGCCGTCCACCCCGACCGTGAGACCGGCCTGCGCTGTAACAAGTGCGGGCGTTATATGTGCGCAGCCTGCGCCGTCTCGACGCCGGTTGGTTACCGCTGCCGCGAGTGTGTGCGGCAGGTGGATGACAAGTTTTTCACCGGCACGAACACCGATAATATCGTCATCGCGGCGGTGTGCGCGTTGGCGACCGGCGCGGTCGGGTTCCTCGGCGCGATCACGGGCTTCGGCTACGTTTTCCTTGTCGGTATCTTCGGCGGAGTCATCGCGGGCGGCGCAATTGCGGCGCTGGCGTTCCGCGCAGTTGAACGGCGGCGCGGGCGTTACTCACCCATTATCGGGGCGGCCTCGGCGCTCGGGGGTGGGGTGCTGGGCGCGCTGTTGGGCGGCTACCGCTTCGGCGGCAGCATCGGTGGCTTTGGTGTACTGTTGTTGGTAGGGATTATCGCTGTGTTGGTTTACCGGCGTTTTGAATATAAGTAACGGAAAGCGTGGGGCGTGCGATGCTCGAAGAACTGCGTATCCAGAATTTTGCCATTATCGACCGGCTCGAACTCGAATTCGCACCCGGTCTGAACGTCATCACCGGAGAGACCGGTGCGGGCAAGTCCATCATCATCGACGCAGTGGAGCTGCTGTTGGGTGGGCGGGCTGACCCCAGCTTCATCCGGGCGGGGGCGGAAAAGTCGTCCATCGAAGGCGTGTTCGCGCTGCGTGGGTTCAGCCGGGGCTTGGTGCTGCCCATCCTCGCTCGTGAGGAGCTGTTGGAAGACGCCGACGAGGGCTACGTCACGCTGTACCGTGAGGTGCGCGCCACCGGGCGCAGCGTTGCACGGGTCAACGGCGCGACTGTGACGCTGGAAGTGCTGCGCGAGGTCGGCGCGGCGCTGGTCGATATTCACGGCCAGAGCGAACACCTTTCGCTGCTGAACAGCCGCTTCCACCTCGACTTGATTGACCGCTACGCCGAGCTGATGGGCATCCGCGAGGCGATGTCGAAGGTGGTCGCCGACGTGACCGAGGTGCGTCGCGAAATCACCAGCCTGCGCTCGGACAAGGCCGCCCTAGAGCGCCGCGCCGACCAACTCCGCCACGAAATCGCGGATATCGACGCGGCGGAACTGACCCCGACTGAAGAAGAAGACCTCAAGGCCGAGCGGATGCGGCTGTCTAACTCGGAACAACTAGCGACGCTGGCGGCGCAGGCCGTCAACCTGCTCAGCGCCGAGGGGACGGAAGAACTGCCTGCCGTTGACCGCTTACAGCAGGTCGCGCAGGCGCTGTCCAAGCTGGCCGCGATTGACCCCAACCTAGGCGACTGGGCGGAAATCGCCGAGACCATCGCGGCACAGGCACAGGAGATGGCGCTGGAGCTGGCTGATTACGTTGAGGCGGTCGAGTACAACCCAGCGCGCCTGAACGCCATCGAGGAGCGCCTAGAGGTCATCGCCAAGCTCAAGCGGCGCTACGGCGGCACGGTCGAGGCGGTGCTGGACTACGCCATCCGCGCCAAAGACGAGCTCGACGGCCTTGAAAACAGCGAGGCGCGCCTCGAAATCCTCGCCAAGCAGGAACACGCGCTGTTGGTGCGCGTCGGGGAATTGGGCGCGAAGATGAGCAAGCACCGCCAGATTGCCTCGAAGCGCCTCGCCAAGTCGGTGATGGCGGAACTGGCCGATTTGCGGATGGAGCGCGCCCAGTTCGAGGTCGGCATCACCCAAACTGACGACCCCGACGGCTGTATCGTCGGCGACCAGCGCCTCGCGTTCGACTCGACCGGCATCGACATGGTGGAGATGCTGCTGTCGGCCAACCCCGGCGAGCCGCTGCGTCCGCTGGCGAAAGTCGCGTCGGGCGGTGAAGCGGCGCGCATCATGCTGGCGCTCAAGCGCGTGCTGACCGCCGCCGACCACACCCCCACCCTCATCTTTGACGAGGTGGACCAAGGCATCGGTGGGCGCATCGGGACGGTGGTCGGTGAGAAGCTGTGGACGCTGACCAACGGCCACCAAGTGTTGGTGGTGACGCACCTGCCGCAGTTGGCAGGCTACGCCGACAAGCACTACCACGTCAAAAAGGTGGCGGCGGGCAACCGCACGGCCACGCAGGTGACGGCGCTGGACAACGAGGCCGAGCGCGTGGTCGAGCTGGCCGAGATGTTGGGCGCGACCGGCGAAAGCGGCCAGCAGTCCGCCCGCGACATCCTCAGCGACGCCCGCGCCCGCAAAGCGCAGGTGGCGGGGTAGACTCTATCCCGCCCTACTTGCCGTAGCCCCGCGCCTGCCACGCCCCATAGAGCGCGACCGCGCCCGCCGTCGCCACATTCAGGCTCTCGACGTGGCCGCGCATGGGGAGCTTCATCAGTAGGTCGCAGGTATCGCGCACCAGCTTAGAAATGCCCTTGCCCTCACTGCCCATTACCAACCCGATGGACATATTGAGCTGGCCGGGGTCAAAGAACGGCACATCGTCGCCGGTGTCCATACCCACCAGCCAGACATCTTGTTCCTTGAGCTTCTTCATGGTCTGCACAAGATTGACCACCTGCGCGATGTGCAGGTGTTCAACCGCGCCGGATGACGCCCGCACCACCGCCGGGGTAATCGACGCGCTGCGCCGTTCGGGGAGGACGATGCCATGTATGCCCACGGCGTCGGCCACGCGCATCAGCGTCCCGATGTTCTGGGGGTCTTCGAGGTGGTCGAGCAGCAGGAGGAACGGGCGCTCTCCTCGGTCCTGCGCCACCTTGAGCGTCGCATCAACATCCACATAAGGGTATTCGGACACGCGCAGTGCAAGCCCCTGATGGTTGCCGTTGTTGGCAAGGTCATCGAGGATGCGGCGCTGCACGCGCTGGACGGGAATGCCGCCCATTTTCGCCAATTCGATGACCTCTGCGACTTTCTTGTCGCGCTCGTCGGTGCGCTCGGCCAACAGCAGTTGGTCCACCTTGCGGCGGCGCGCTTTGAGCGATTCGTGGACAGCCCAATGGCCGTAGATAAATTCCATAGTGTCACTGTTCCTTCGGTTAAGGCTCGGCCAACACAAACGGGCCGAGTCCGACCTGTACATCGCTGCCGTCGGCGGTGTGGACAGTCAGCGCACCCGCGCCCTCACGGTAGCCGTAGGCCGCGACGCTGACATAATACCCGCCGTCCAACAGGTTGGACGGCAGAGGGTGGCTGACGCGCACCTCAGCCAGCGCGCCACCGCGCCAGCAGGTCGCTGGCAGACGCTCACTTGTGGCCGCTGAGACCGGCTGCTGCGGCTCTGAGGCGCTGGTTGACCCATCCGGCGCGACCAGCACCACCCCAAACCAGACCGGCTCGACCGGCGGCTGTTCCCCGGCAAAGCGCAGCGTGATGTCCAGTGTATCGTCCTGCGGCTGGGCGTCATAACCCACCAAGTGAAAGGCCGCGCCCTGCGCGTCGGTGAAGGTCGCCAGCGCGGTCTGTTCCCCGGCAGGCGGGAGTTGGGGCAGCGGCGGCACATCCGGCGCGTTAAAAGCATTGACCGCAAACACCAGCGCTATGGTGAGAACACCCTGCGCCCCGGCCACGACACGCCAACCGGGGATACCTGCCAAAATCACCAACACGAACGGCGCGAGAAACAGCCAGATTCGCCCGCTTTCACCCCGTGTCGTCCCGCTGAGGGTCAGGGCGAGGACGGTTAGTGCCAGCGCGGCAGCCAGCACGCGGGACTCATTGGGCGCGGCGGGGTCGCGCCAGCACACCCGCGTCCACCACACGGCTGCGGCGGCCAATGCCAGCCCACCCCACACCGCCCAATCCCAGACGTGGAACCACACCCAGAACGCATAGGGGCGCTCCAATTCGAGGTGATAGCTGAACGACTGCGCGATGATGTCCAGCGGGGTGTCGCCGGTCAGCGCGAACCAGACCGCCCACGGGACAAGCGTCCCCAGAGTGAACCAGACCCCGGTCATGACTGGCTGGACGAAGGACGGGCGCGGTGAGGTCATCCACCAGCGCAGCAGGACATAGAATCCAGCCAGCCCCGCCAGCGGCAGCAGCGCGAGGTTGACGAAGGTCGCAAGGCCAAACATCACACCTGCCCCGACCGCCCGCCAGCGTCCGCCGCTGACCAGAAACCACAGGCAGGCCAGCGCCAGCAGCGGGAACACGGTCGAGTTGGAGACGGCAAACCCACTCAGGCCGGGGACCAGCGGCCACAGGAGCGCGGCAGCCTCCGGTCGCGGCTGACCGACGCGGCGCGCCAAGCCGTACAGCGGGAAAACCGCCAGCGCCGCCCAGACCGGGTACAGCACGCCCAGCCAGCCCGCCCCAACCTCAGCCAATGTCAAATCATAGACTCGGTAGTCGGTGCAAACCGCTTCAATCAGCGGGCGGCTGAGGGGGAGCGCCGTCCCGCTGCGGCCAATCAAGTCGGTGGCTAGGCCATAGCCCAGAAGCAGTCCCGGCGGACTGGTCCCGACGTGCGACCCGACCCTCCCCATTACCTCCGGCCAGTCACGCCACTCGCCGCCCGCCCAATCGACCTGCGCCGCGCCGACCATGTGATACGAGGCGACCTCCGAAAAGACACGCCCAAACAGCACATGCAGTGTCTCGCCGCGCAGCGAGGCCGCCCCCACCGGAATTAGCGCTGCCGCGACAAACGCGACTGTCAGCATAATTCGCACCCCGGCGCGCCGCGCCATCAGCCAGCCCGCCAGCGCGATGTAACCCGCCACCAGCGCCGCGAACGCGACAATCCCCGCGCCGACCGGCAGATATTCCCAGCGCCAGCCGAACCCGCCGCGTACCCACGGCATCAGGTCAAACGCGAAAATGGCCGCCACCAACACGGCAGCGGCCACCAACAGCGCGGCGGGCAGGCGGTAAGGGGATGGTGTCATGCGAGGTGGTCTTGGTGTTGAACATTTCGCCCAAGCTGCCGCTGGAGGCTCAAGCCTCCAGCTACAAAAAAACAGCCAAGCCCACTAAAGGGGCTGTTCTTTGACCTTATTAAGCCTCGGCTCAAGCGCACAAGCGACGGGGCAAGCCCCTTTAGTGGGCTTCCCGTCGCAATAGGTAGCTTGGGGTTTGAACCCCAAGCGGATTCCAGCGCAAAACCGACGACAACCAGCATACCCCGGCCTA
>JALONW010000322.1 GCA_025454725.1 Anaerolineae bacterium | reverse complement strand
GACCGAAACAGCACCTCGCTGCCGTTGGTCATGGTCGCCACCATGTCGGCCTTGTTGAACTTGGCGACCAAAGGCCCGGCCACCTCCAAGAACGTCCGCAGGGTTGCATCCTTGAGCATGTTGTAGGTCGGCGCGGTCACCACGCCGACATTAGGCACAGGCACACGCTCGCCGCCAATCTGCCCCTGCGTGGCGAGGATGTCGCGCACCGCGCCCGCGTAGGTCTTGCCGCTGCCGATTCCAGCGACGAAACCGAGCGCGTGTTCAGGCGCAGTGACGAAATCGACCTGCTCTTGGTACAGTTCGAGGTTAATCTGCGTCATCCTCTGCTGTCCCGGCGTCCGGGCGCTCCGCTCGGCTGGGGACAGCGTTCAGGACGATGGTTGTCTCAAGCGGTTTGCCGCCGCTGCTCACGTCCACCACCGCAGGCGGCGGGCCGTCAATCTGCCCCAGCACCAACTTGGCCAGCGCGATGTAATCCTTCGCCTCAAGCGGGATGGCCGTCTCAGACGTGCCAAACGTCATCTTGCCGGTGGTCAGCCCCTCCCAGACCCGTTGGGCAAACTCCTCTTTAGCCGTCAGACCTGACGAGGTTTTCTGTTTGCCCCTCCGTTCGAGCAGGTCAGTCAGCGCCCGCTTCTTGGGTGGCCGCCCTTTCGGGTTGCCTGATTGTCCCGGTTGGAAAACCATGCTCCTGTCACCTTTGTCTAGCTCACATCAGGTATCTTCTCCCGATGCGGCACGCCTACAATATTGATTTGCACCGGCTGGCTGCTGACCGGCTGCCCATCGCCAACCCGCATCAGCTTGTTCTGACGGTCGATGATGTTCAGCGCCCGGTCAATCGCGCCCTCTCGCCCGCCGCGTGCGTCGTCCCAAACCCCATTCAGCAGCACGTCGAGCCGCTTCATTTGCAGGTTGAGGTACTCGCCCGCCGTCTCCCGATACTGTCCCCGCCATTCGTCGAGAATGGCCTTTACGTCACCCGATACCGTCGCCCGGCTCACGTTCAGCCCGGCGGCGATGTCCTTTTGGGTCAGCCCGGCCAGTAGGTTGGCTGCCACCACTTTCCGTCGGTGTGCGATCTGCGCCCGCTTGCTCCCCGGTCGCAGGCTGTTTACGGTCATCCTTGTCCCCCTTGCCATCCGTCGTCACAGTTTCGAGCAGCGCCTCAAGTTCAGCGCCCGACCCCACGCCCAACCGGCGCAGCTTGGCCGCCAGCCGCGCCGGGAGCGTCCGACCCAACACCGACTCGACCGGCACCGCCCGCTTCGGGTCGATGGCCTCGCCGTCGGCGTCCAGATACCCCGCTTGCAGGTCGTCCATGTGGCGCGAGAACACCTCCAAGACCACCATCATGGCCGTGGCCGCGTTCTTGACCCCGTAGGCCGAACCCGCCGCTTCGAGCGCATCCATAGCCCGGTCATAGTCCTCCCACCGGGTCAGCCAGAAGCCTTTCGCCCCGCTGGCGGCCTTGCGCGCCGACTCCAGCGCCGCCGCGACCCCTTCCACCTCGTGCGGCAGGAAGGTCAGCGCGATGGTCTGGAATTGCAGCGCCGCCTCGGACAGCGACGCCACGCTGACATCGACCAGCAGACCGAGCATCTTGTCATCGACGCCGGTGTACAGCCGCATGTCCACGTCGCTGATGTCCTCGTACAGCATCTTGAGGATGGCCGGGTCATCCTCGCCGACCACCGCGTTATGCGAGAGCTGAATCGCCCGCCGCCGGTCTTTGCTCAGTGGGTCGTCCGTGACCTCAATCTCCATCTCAGCCAGACCCGCGACAATCGCGGCCTTCACCCGGTGGTTGCCGCTGATGACCTCGTACACCGGCGGCTCGGTCGGCTGGCCGTCGGCGTCGCGCACCAGCACCGCAAACGGGGTGTTCCCCATCAGGCCGCCGTCCTTTTGGATGTTCTCGACCAGCCGGGCGAACACCTCGTTTCGCATGTAGTGGGCGTTGAACTCAAGCAGCTTCAGCGTGCGCGGGTCAACCCGGATTACGCGCTTTTGGATGCGTGTTTCTTCAGCCATGTCTCAAGTCCCTCGGCCAGCGTCCACCGGCCACAATCCGCGATGTAGTTCAGCATGTAGCGCATCTGTGAGGTATCCGCCGCATCCTCGCGCCAGTCGGCGTTTTCCTTGCGGCTGACCATCGAAAACAGCCCCCGGTACTTCATGCTGACCGGGTTCTGGGTGAAGGCGGTCGTCATAATCCGCCGCACCCGGTGGCGGGTCATCCGCTCGGCGAGGATTTGACTCTCGCGGCTCAGCGCTGCCATCAGCACCAGCTTGGACAGGCGCGGGTAATCGGTCGGCGCGACCGCGAAGTCCGACAGCAGGTAGACCGTGTCGGCGTCGCTGTAGGATTTCTGCGACCCGAACGCGAACGCGCCCACCAACACCTCCCCCACCCACACCCCGACCGCCAGCGTCGGCGCAGCGGGTTTAATCGCCGGGTTGAGGTAGGTCGCCCGCAGCGCGTTGAAGGTGTCGGCAGCCAGCGGTGCAATCCGCAGCGCGCCGTCCAGCGCCTCGCCCTGCCCCAGTCGTCGAAGGCCAGCCGGAGGGTATGCCCGCCCCGGCGCGACCACTCGCCGCGTCTCCCGGCTGCCGTACACATAAATCGGCACGCCGAACTTGGTGGTCTGGGTGAAGCCGCGCAGGTGGTCGGTGAAGTCTGGGTGTTTCACCGGCAGGCCGAACGTCCAGCAGCGCCGGTCAGCGATGCGGTGCAGGAAGGCCGTCATCCGGTCCCCTTCCAGCATGTCGTAGGTCGGCTTATCCCAGTCGAACAGCAAATCGAGGCGCTTAAACATCGCCTCGTAACCGTCCGCCCAGAACGGCGGATAAGACACCACGCCGTAATCCGCGCTCAGTCCCTCCAACCACGGTGCAGCGTCGCCCGCGTTGAAGCTCGACAGGCGCAGCTCACAGGCCGCCAGCTTGCCCGCCGTCTGGTCAACCAGCTCCGGCCACTGGCGCGCATACCCCTCCATCACACGGCGATAGTAGGCGTTCGGTTTGAGTCGGCCTTGGCTGTCGAGCGCCTGCGCGAAGTTGGACGCGAGCAGCAGCGTCGCCAGCCGGTCTTCTGGCGTCCCCATCCGCGAGGCCAGCCACGGCAGCGACTCGGCGTAGTCGTCGCGCACGGCCAGCCGCATCGGCTGGCCTGCGAAGTGGCTGCCCAGCGCACAGGAGTAGATCGAGACATCGCAGGAGTGCAGTGAAAATTGATTTGCAAGCACGCGCTCAACCGTCAGGTTGCCGCTGCACGCGACCGCCACGTCCTTCACATCCCACCCCGCGCAGGTCTCGGCGAGGATTTGCCGTACAGCTTGCGGTATCGTCCCCTGAAACAAATGTTCACCCCCTTTATTCAATCTCCATCCTATCCCAACCTATTTGGGATAACGGAAATTCATCAAATCAGGGAGCGCCGCGTAACAGGGAACAACATGAACCCTGCCTAAACAAATGCTTTTGAGGGGAAAATTACTGGCTTTGTAATTGTTCTTAATGTATAATGTAATTGTGGTTAATTAACAAACCACACTTACCTACCCACCAACACCAAAGGACCAACATCATGACCACCAATTTCAACGGCTACCAAGTGGAGTTCTCGGACAATGACATCGTTTTTTCAAACTTCATCACCCTGCAGGTCGAAGGCCGCGCCGAGTATCAAGATGGCGAGTGGCTGCTGCTGCGCGGCCCCAAGCAGAAGGATGTCGGTTATGCCGAAACCCTCCAAGACGTGATGGAGTGGGCCAAGAACGGATTTGAAGCCGTCGAGTAGTCGCTAGAAACGCAAAAACCGCCCGGTGCTCGAACACCGGGCGGCCCACTTCCCTAGTCCTACCCACCAAGATAAAACCAAGGAAAGCAGAGGATACCATGCCACGCAAGAACCAACAAACCCCAGTCAACCAGCCCGTCGAGACCGCCGAAACCACCCCCAAGACCAAGCGCACCCGCAAGCCGGTCGCCCAGCCGGTCGAGCAGACGGTCAGCCAGAACACCGCCGACCTGATTCAAGAAATCCCCGTTAATCTCATCCGCGCCGGAGATAATGACCGCAAGTTCTTCGACGAGAACAAGCTGCGCGACCTCGCCACCAACATCCAGAAAAACGGGCTGGCGCAGCCCATCACCATCCGGCCCATGGATGGCGGGGCGTGGTATGAAATCGTGGCCGGTGAGCGCCGGTTCCGGGCAGTCAGCCAGATTCTCCAACTTCCCACCATCCGCGCCATCGTGCGCGACCTGTCGGACGAGGAGGCTAGCACCATCATGCTGCTGGAAAATCTGGCCCGCGAGAACCTAGACCCCATCGCCGAGGCCAAAGGCTTGGATGTGCGGATGAAGAAGTTCGGCTGGACGGAAGAACAGGCCGCGCAGGCCGCTGGGATGAGCGTCGAGCGCGTCCGCAACCGTGTCGCGCTGCTGGTCCTGCCGGACGACATCCAGCACTTCGTAAAAATCGGCAGCTTCCCGCTCGGACATGCGGCCTGCATTTTGGACCTCGACAAGGACCGGCAGCGGATTGCGGTGCGCGCCTTCAACAGCGCCAAGTCCATGCCGCTCAGTCGCTTTCAAGAGCTGGTGGCCGGTCTGCGCGAGGACATGCTGGCCGAAAACCAGATGAGCCTGTTTGACTTGGAAGCCATGGTCATCAGCGCGGTCGAGGACAGCAACCAGTTCGCGCTGCGCGGCAAGAAAGCCCGGACGGGTGCGCCGGTCCGCAAAGACCTCCCCAAGGTCAAGCTCGGCGCGACGGACAGCGTGGGCGACATTTTTGACCGCTATGTCCGCGACCTCCAAGC
>JALONW010000321.1 GCA_025454725.1 Anaerolineae bacterium | reverse complement strand
CCTTTTTCAAGCTGCTGCGGAATGACCGGGGTGCGGTGTCGGTCGAAGTGCCGGTGATTGACAACGTGGCAAACGGTGAGGTCGTCATCCCGCAGCGGGCGTATGAGTTTGAGGCCGGACGGTTGACCGTCAGGGGCGAGGGGGTAGATATTGAGATAGCCGGTGTCGAACAAATCGATGGGGATACGTTTGCTTGGCTGCCGTAGGTGCTTATGCCTCAACCGGGCGGCGGTAGGCGGTCATCAGCAGGTGGACGGCGAAGCCTGCAACCAGCCCCCAGAACGGCGCGCCAATGCCCAACAGCGAAAAGTCACCCGCTGTGCAAAGAAAGGCGACGATGGCGGCGTCGCGCCCGTTGGGGTCGGCCATTGCGCCCGCTAAGGCGTTGGCGATGATGCCACTGAGGGACAGCCCGGCGATGGTGCTGATAAAGACGGCAGGGAAGGCGGCAAACAGGCTGACGACCGCCGCGCCCATCAGACCGAGGCCGACGTGCCAGACTCCAGAGGCGACCGCGCTAGCGTAGCGCTTGGTCGGGTCGGGCTGGGCGTCTGGGCTGACGACGATAGCGGCGGTCAGCGCGCCGAGGCAGGTTCCGTGGCCGCCGAAGAATGCCAGCACGACCGACATCAAGCCGGTGATGGTCAGGATGCTGTTGATGGGCGGGTCATAGTGGTTGGCGCGCAGGACGGCTTCGCCGGGCGCATACTGTGAGCTGAGGGCGAGGGCGAACAGCGGGAGCGAGAGCGCTAAAATCGCATCGGGGGAGAAGGTCGGCGCGGTGAATACCGGCAGCGTCAAGGTGAGGTCTACCGCGCCGAGCTGCATCTGGCCGGTCGTCCCGGCAATCACCGTGCCGATGAGCATCGCACCCAGCGTAGGAGCGCGGAATTTGGCGCGCTTGAGCAGAAAAAACGCTGCCACCATCGCGCCAATCATCAAGGGATTCAGCGGGGCGTCGTCGATGGCGTTGAAGATACCCAATCCAAAACGCAGGAGGACGCCCGCCAGCACCGCCGACACGACCGATTGAGGGATTGCGCGCATGGCGCGTCCAAACCATCCGCTAAGGCCGAGCAGCACGACCGCCAGCGCCGTGATGATGTATGCGCCGATGGCGTCGGACAGCGGGAACTGCGTCAGGCTGGTGACGAGCAGCGCCGACCCCGCTGTGTTATGCGGCGTAATGAGGGGCTGACGATAGAGCAGTGAAAGCAGGATGCTCCCGACCCCGTTGCCAATCACAATGGCCCAGACCCACGAGGCGGTCTGTTCAGGCGTGAAATTGGTGGCTTCGGCGGCCTGTAAGATGATGAGGATGGGGCCGGTGTAGCTGATGAGCGCGATGATGAACCCGGCGGTGATGCCCGAAATGCTGATGGAGCGGGGGAGGTCGCGCAGGTTTTGCATGAAACTGGCCAGCGTGGCGGGCGTGTGGCCGACAATTTGCGGGGCTTGGCTCATGGGGTGTCCTATGGTGCAGGGGAGGGGCGCTGAAAACGTTATCACACTATTTTACGGGGATGGCGCTTTAAGCGTTATGCCCAAACCAGACCCCACAAAATCGGGGCGTTGACAAAGTTGAAAAATTAGATAATTATCTAATTAGATATTTTTCTATCTATACGTGAGGCATCGCTCGTGGATACAGCACAGCAAAAAGAACTTTTGACCATGTTGAAAGCACTGTCGGATGAACAGCGCTTGACCATGGTCGGGATGATGGGTGGTACAGAACGCACCGTTGGGGAGATGGCGGTGGCTTTGGGTTTGACTGAACCAACCATCAGCCACCATGTAAGCAAGCTGCACGCGGCGGGCTTCTTGAACCTTCGCATGGCGGGCAATCAGCGGTTTTACATGGTAAATCCGCGCCGCATGGCACGCTTTAAAGCTTATGCCGCTGAGATTGATACCCTGCCGACACAGCCGGAGCGTGAAGTGTCGGACAATGCGTGGATGGATGGTCTATCGTTGTCGATGGAGGATAAAAAAGTGCTTCAAGACTACACGCTCAATGGCAAACTAACTCAACTTCCTTTAAAGGAGAAAAAATGGTTGGCGGTGCTGCGTTGGGTGGTGAGTTTGTTCGAGCACGAGGTGCGTTACAGCGAAAAACAGGTCAACGACATTATCCGTCAGATCTATCCCGATTACGCCACGATCCGGCGCAGCCTTGTGGAATATGGGTTCATGGATAGACAGCCAGACGGCAGGCTGTATTGGTTGATGGATGATGAACAGGGTGGGTAGACAGTTTGCAGATTGTTTACGTCTGCGGCGAAATTCGATAACAACCGGCGGGTAGGATGGGCTTGTCCTAGCGAAACCACACATACGAGGGAGCAGATACCCGATGAACGACCTACAACACGACCTGCACGACGATGACCAGCCCGTAGGCCGCTTATTAGGGCGGCGCGAGGTCTTGGCGCTGTTCGGGAGTTTGGGCGCTGGCGCGGTGGTCATCGCGGGCGCTGGGCTGACTTTTGGGCAGGACGCTACGGCGCTGCCAGAAGTGACACCAGAGGCGACCGCTTCGCCCGTGCCATCGTGCGTGGTGCGTCCGGCGCTGACCGAAGGGCCGTATTTCGTGGACGGTGCGCTGAACCGGTCGGACATCCGGGTTGAGCCGTCGGATGAGAGTGTGGTGGCTGGAACGCTGCTCAAGCTCAAATTTGTCGTCACCGATGTGACCGGCGGGACGTGTAAGCCTCTGCCCGGCGCGCAGGTCGATGTCTGGCACGCCGACGCCGAGGGCGTGTATTCGGGCGTGACCGATGCGGGTTTTGACACGTCTGAGCTGATGTTCCTGCGCGGCTATCAGATTACTGATGAGGACGGGCAAGCTGAGTTCATCACGATTTACCCCGGCTGGTATTCTGGGCGCGCCGTGCATATTCATTTCAAAATCCGCACCGACCCAGAGGCCGAAACCGGCTATGAATTCACCTCGCAGTTTTTCTTCGATGAAGAACTGACCGATGAAGTCCACGCGGTCGCGCCGTATGCGGCCAAGGGGCGGCGTAACACATTTAATGAGACCGATAACATCTTCCAGTCCAGCGAAGGGCTGCTGACGCTCAATCTGGTCGAGTATGAGGATGAGGAGACCGGCGAAGAAGGTTATGAAACCACTTTCGACATCGGCCTAGACCTGAGCGTCGATACGTCGGCACAGTCCGATTTCAATCAGGGTGGCCCCGGCGGGCGCGGTGGCACGCCGCCGACTCGTCCGTAAGCGAGGTGATAAGTAAGCAGTGATGAGGGGCGCGTATTTGCGGATATGCGCTCCTCTTGCTGCGAATATTTATGCCTATAACCCACACAAACAAAAACAAGGTGCTTCGCCCACCTTGTTTTTGTTCTATTTTGCACCTAAGTAATCGTACCCGGTTTGTATCGCGTTTGTACGCCCTCGTCAGCCCGCCCAAAAATCGAAGCTGAACAAGAAGGCGTTCATCGCCAGAAGGAGGATGCTGGCCGTCGTCCATGCCCGGTCAAAGACTACGCTGCGGCTGAATCGCCCCAGCATGACCCAGAGGGTTGGAACGGCCAGTACATATCGGAAGGCGCTCTGGGTCCCCGTCCAACCGCTGCTCAAGGGGACGAGCAGCGAGACAAAGCCGAACAGCGCCAACATGGGGTAACGGCGGACGCCAACGAACAGGCTGACCACCGCGATGATGATTGCACCGAGGTTGAGGGCGACCCAAGCCGCCGTCTCTGGGAATTCTTGAGCGCGGGTGAGAATTTGACCCCAAGCGTCGAAGGTCATCCCAAAGTCGAACAGCCGGTTGCCGAACCACTCGACCTCGACCACCTCGAACGGTTCCCCGTTGAAGATGCGGAAAATCCCATAGGCCACCAGCGGGAGCGCCACCAGCGGCGCACGCAGCCACAGGCCGCGCCGGTCCGCGCCGGTCTGCATGTACATCATCAGCCACGTGATGCCCAGCGGGACGATGAGTGTGCCGCCGACGGCGCGAGTCCATGTCGCCAACATGGCGAGGATGGCGGCGGGGATAAGCCTGCGACGACGCATCAGGGCGAGGCTGCTAAACGCCAGCCCCACGAACAGGCCTTCGGTGTAGACCGTCGCAAAGAAGAACGAGGCTGGGAAAATCAGCAGCATGAACGCGGTGCGGATGCCGCCTTCTTCGCCCAGCTCATCGCGGGTGATGTCATGTAAGGCGACCATGGCCGCCAGCGCACCCAGCAGCGAGACAAGCACACCCGCCAGCGTTGAAGCCGCAATCGGTGTCATGTCGAACAGCGTAAGGGGTGCGCGCAGCACCTTCATCGCAAACGGGTACAGCGGGAAGAAGGCGTAGCTCTTGCTGTAGGTTTCGCCGCGCACCTCGATGGTCGAGATGTCGGGGTCTTCGTAGCCGACTTGGGCGATGGACAGGTAGTATTCGCTGTCCCACGCCGCTTGAGTGTTGAGGAACGGGTCGAGCAGGTACGGGTTGTCGTCGAGGCTGTCGCGGCGGGTCTCATTGGCTGACCAACTCAGCGCCTCATCCGCCCGCGACGGGGCGTAACGCTGTGGCGCGAAGCTCATGTAGCCGATGATGATGACCGACCATGCCAACCAAATTAAGACGATAGCCCGCAGGCTGCGACCGGGGATAGACACGTCTGGTTTACTCCGTGGGGGCGGGTTCGTAGCGCGTTAGATAGTCCACGTACAGCCGCTGCGCGTGTCCAGCGGGGTTGGCGTAGTACTCGTCTGCCGACACGTCAAGATTGACGGTGCGGACGGCGGGCTGGACGGTCGGGCGGGACTCGGCGAACTTGCGGATGACCTCGGCGTGCGGCTTGAGCGACCCATCTGGGCGTACCA
>JALONW010000320.1 GCA_025454725.1 Anaerolineae bacterium | reverse complement strand
CACGTCGGCCTGCCCAGCGCCGACTGGCCGCGCCCGGCCAACGTGGTCGAATCGACGGTGTGCCAGCGCTCCGGTTTGCTCCCACATTCGGATTGCCCGACCCGCCGCGAAATCTTCATCGCCGGAATCCAGCCGCAGCAGACCGATACCTTCTGGCAGGCGGTCGAAATCAACAGCCAGACGCGCCAACTGGCGACGCCCAACACCGCCCAAGCCTTGCGTGTGCGCGAGACCTATTTCGTCCCGCCAGACAGCGCGCTGGACTGGTGGCGCGCCAACCGTCAGCCGCTGCCGCCGACCGATTACGACGTGTTCAGCCGACCGGAAAATGCGCCGTTCCAGACCACCGTTCTCAGCCGCCCGGAACCGCTGGCGCTGCTGCGTGGGTCGGTCGAGGTGCGCGGGACGGTGGCCGCCGAAAATCTGCGCTACTACCAACTGGCCTACGGCGCGGGGGTCAGCCCGACCGGGTGGACGGCCATCGGCGGGCAGCAGACCACCGCCCCGGCGGACGGCCTGTTGGGGATGTGGGACACCACTGGCCTCGATGGGATTTACACGCTGGAACTGACAGCGGTCAAGAACGACAACACCCGCGAGCGCAGCGTCGTTCAGGTGCGAATCGACAACGTGCCGCCGACCATCATCCTCGACGCCGGGCCAGCGGGCAAGGTCTTCCGCTTCCCGACCGAGCAGGTCATCCCGATTACGGTGGTAGTAGCCGATAACCTCGCGCTCGACCGGGTGGAGGTTTATCACGACGGGCGCTTGGTCGCCACGCTGCGCGAGGCTCCGTTCGCCTATAACCACCCCATCACCGCCGTGGGCGACCAGACCTTTACCGCCACCGCCTACGACTCGGCGGGCAACCTGAGCGAGACGACCCCGCTGGTCATCCCCGTGGCGCGGTGATGCTGCTGGTCTAAATCGCGTCCAGCAGCAGCTTGGCGACCCCGATATAAATCAGGAGGCCGCTGGCGTCCACGGTGGTCGAAATCAGCGGGGCGGAAATCATGGCCGGGTCAATCTTGAAGCGGCGCGCCACGAGCGGGATAACCGACGCAATCACGTTGCTCCACGCGCAGACGGCGACAACTGCGACCGCCACCACGACGGGGAGCGCGGTAACACGGTCATCGAGGAACACACGGCCCAGCGCCACTAGCCCCAGCATAAGACCGAGGATGAGGCCTGAGACCAATTCGCGCCGCACCACGCGCCACAGGTCGCCCTGCCGGATGTCATTGGTCGTCATGCCCCGGATGACCATCGAGACCGTCTGGCTGCCGGTGTTGCCGCCTGTGCCAATCAGCAGCGGGATATAAAACGTCAGCGCGACGACGGCTTCCAGCTCATTTTGGAAGGCGCTCAGGACGCCGCTGGTGATGAACCCCGCCACGAACAAAAAGACCAGCCAGACGAAACGCTGGCGGATGACCTGAAAAATCGGGACGCTGAAATACGGTTCAGAGGCCGACTCGCCGCCCATACCGCCGATGCCGAGCAGGTCCTCGGTCTGTGCCTGAGTCAGCACGTCGATGGCATCGTCTACCGTGATGATTCCCAGCATTTTGTCGTCGGGGGTGACGACCGGCAGCGCGAGGAAGTCGTAGCGCCCCAACATCCGCGCCGCCGATTCAGCCCGTTCGGTTGGGAGGACGCTGGTGGGGTCTTTCTCCATAAACGTGCTGATTTGGTCGCCCGCTTTGGCCGTCAAAATCGAGCGCAGCGACGCCACCCCGACCAGTCGGTGGGCGGGGTCGAGGACATAAACGTCGGTGATGGTCTCGTAGCGGTCGTTGGTGCGCCGAATCATGGCAAGGATTTCAGAGGCGGTCATGTCTTGGTTGGCGCGCACGAAACGGCGCGTCATCAACCGCCCCGCCGAGTCGGGCGGGTAGGTCAGCAGCTCGCGGATGTCCTGCGCGGTGGCGGGGTGCATACTGGCGAGGATTTCATCTTGCCGTTCGGGGATGTCCTCGGCCAGCATCTCGACGAGGTCGTCCATCGGCAGGCGGCTGAGGAGCGAGGCGGCACGTGGGGCGGGAAGCTGACTGAGCAGGCGGTGGGCGGTGTAGCCGCCGACCTCATCCAGCACCTCTGCGGCGGTGTCGGGCGTCAGGACGTTGAACACGTCGCAGCGCTCATCATCGTTGGGCAGGCGTTCGAGGACATCGGCGATGTCCTGCGCATACTGGTCATCCAGCAGGATGCGAAGCGCGTCGGCGCGCAGTTCCGGGGTGAGGGACTCGTCATTGAACAGGTCGCGAACGTGCTGCTCAAGCTCGTCGGGGGTGAGTGTGTTTTGGGCGGCCAATTTCTCGGCGCTGTAGAGTTCGTCCAGCATCAAAGACGCACCTTCCTACGTGTCTGCCACGACACGCGCTAGGGACAGGGCGCACATTTCGGCCAGCCCTGCCCGGTTGTTGGATGGGGGAATGTGGGGTCGTGCGGTCGGCGTCCGATGGCGGCAGGCTGTGGCAGCGCTGGGCGGCGCGGTGGCTCCGGGGGTCTCTCCCCGGGGGCGCGCCCACTTTTTTCTCAGGAAGGTGGGGGTCTTAGCGGGGGGAGATGTTCAGGCCGGGGCCACCGCTGGCTAGGCGTGGCAAACTGTCGTCATCGACCGGCGATGGGGGATTACCGTCTTTCGACATCTCGTTTCCTAACGATGCCCATTGGGGCAGTCAGCTTATTATAGTCCCGTTTTGGGCGGCTGCCGAGTCAAGGTTTTTGGCTCACGTTCAGGATGGGTGAGTTCTATGGGCGCAACGCTCCTAGAGGACGGACTACTGCGCTCGATAGGATTTCCGAACAAGACGGGACATGTATTTTCGGCAGAGACATCTACACCCCGAAGACACGGTGTTATGATGTGTAGACGCACATCCTCACACACCCATGGATACCCTCATGAAGAACCGCATCACCATCTTCATCGACCAGCTTGGCAGCAGCTACTGGTTTATCCCGGCTGCCCTGTCTGCGGCAGCCATGCTGCTCTCGGTCATCACTGTGGCCTTCGACCAATCCATCGTGGACGACACATGGATTATCGGCGTGGTCTACGTCAACAGCGCGGATGGCGCACGCACGGTTTTATCGACCGTTGCCAGTTCGATGATTTCGGTGGCGGGGGTGGTCTTTTCGCTGACCATGGTCGTCCTCACGCTGTCGTCACAGCAGTACGGCCCGCTGGTGCTGACCCATTTCATGCGGGACCGCGCCAACCAGATTGTGTTGGGGGTGTTCACAGCCACCTACATCTACTGTTTGCTGGTGCTGCGGACTATCCGCAGCGTCGATGAGGTGCTGTTCGTTCCCCATATCTCGGTGCTGATTGGGCTGGGGATGGCCGTCGCCAGCCTTGCGGTGTTAATTTTCTTCATCCACCACGTAGCCGAGTCAATTCAAGCCACCAGCATCATCACGCGGGTGAGTGACAGCCTCAGTGACGGGATTGACGAAATTTTCCCTGACCGGTTAGGGCGTGAATTGGGCGGGGACGCGGACGTGCCGGAACAGACCCGCCGCCGATTCGAGGCCGCCGGACTGCCCATCCGCGCAAAGGCCAGCGGCTACCTTCAGATGGTCGATGAAGATGAATTGATGGAGCAGGCGCAGAAACATGGGGTCGTCATCCACATCGATATGCACCCCGGTCGGTTCCTCATAGAGGGACATCCGCTGGCGCGGGTGCTGCCGCTTGACCCTGAGGCTAGTGCGCCCACCGACGCCCGACGCATCAGCAGCGACATCAGTGGGGCGTTCATCATCGGGGCGCGCCGCACCAAGCACCAAGACATTGAGCTGCTGTTCTCGCAGTTGGTCTCCATCGCGGTGCGGGCGCTCTCACCGGGCATCAATGACCCCTATACCGCTATGATGTGTATTGACCGGCTGACTCAGGCGCTGTGTGAGGTCTTACAGCGCAAGAACCCCTCTATCTATCGCTACGATGAGGGCGGCATACTGTGCGTTATCGTCGAGTCGGTCAACTTTGACTCGCTGTTCCACACCACCTTCGACCAGATACGCCACTATGGGCGCGGCGACCTCAAGCTGGGGCTGCACCTGCTCAATGCCATCAGCATCATCGGCTCCTTCGCCCGTGATGAGCGACAGCGGGCGATGCTGGCGCGCTACGAAGCCACCGTCTACCAAGAATGTCGCGCCCAGTTCGCACATGACGAGGATTGGGCGCAGCTGGACCGTGCTTATAGCGAGGCCGTCCATGACCTCGCCACTGCGCCCGTCCCACCCAAACCGGCGGACTAAGGCGCGCTGGGGTCATCCGGGCGGGTCTGCGACAGCACCCGACCGGGGCTGACCAGCGAGACGCCCTGCGTCCCTCGCGTGCTGACCATCACCGCCTCGATGACCGGCTCATAGACGGGTTGTGGCGCGCTCCATTCGACGATGAAGTTTGCCCCCCAGCCGCCGCTTTGGTCTTCCGATGCCACAATGTAGCCGGTGGTCGCCAGCGGGGGCAGCGAGACTGGCTCGGTGATGTAGTCGCGCACGAGGTCGCCTTCAGTGTCGTAATAGCTGATGCGCCGAATGACCAGCGCGGAGTCCTCGTTGGTGTTGTGGATGGCGAGCGTGACGGCCAGCTCCAGCCCTGCGCCATCGGGGTTGAGCAGCACCCGTGAATAAGCCGGGACGTAGACACGCTGGCCGGTCACGACTTGGAGGTCGTTGGCCGTCACGGGCTGGACGACCTGCGCGGGTGCGAGGGTCGTGCTGTCCGTCGGCGCGGCGTCACAGGCGGCCATCACCCCCACAAGCAAGAGCATCATCAAGGTTAGCGGGCGGGGGTACATGGCAGCCTCCTTCAGTTAAGCGAAAAAC
>JALONW010000519.1 GCA_025454725.1 Anaerolineae bacterium | reverse complement strand
GTCGCTTCCAGCGGCGCAGAGCGCATCAATGTCCGTGAGACCCCCTCGACCAACGGCACCATCTTGGGCAGTATCCTCATCAACAGCACCGTCCCGGCGTCGGCCATTGTTGAGCCGGATGAGACCTTTAACCTTTCATGGGTCGTCACGCCGCTGGGCTTCATCTCGGAGAGCGCACTGCGCTTTGGTGGTGAGGACTGCGCGCAGTTGGCTAAGATTACGCTGCCCACCAGCACCGGCCCGTTTGTCCTGCGCCAAGACACCGACGGCGATGGCACGGATGATGTTCAGTACCTGCAATATAAGCTGAAGGATGTGTTGGTCTCGAGCGCGACGGGTGAGACTGCCGAAACGACCGGCTGTCGGCCTGCTGCTGCCCGCCGTGCAGAAGGTACGCGAAGCGGCTGCCCGCCTCGGTGACGGCTGCGGCGACACGACCGTCTTTAACCCGACCACCGGCGTCCCCGGATGCGTGTTCGGCGGCAGCGACATCCTCATCTTCTGCACCATGCAGTACTGTGCCGGTCAGCAGAGCGCCAACCCGCAGGGTATCGACCTCGACACCCTCATCCGCACCATCTATCTGCCGCCCAACGAACCGCAGCCGCTGACCCCCGCCTTCATGAAGCTGGGTGATGTTAAGGGTGAATCGACCGACAGCACTGTCCCGCTGATTCCTGAGCTGATTTTCGTCCCTCGCCCGCCGACCAACGACGACGGCAGCACCTCTGGCGAGGGGATTGAATGTGCCGATGCTGGTATCTCGGTTGGTCCTTTTAGCATCGGTGGATGCCTGCTCCTGAGCGCCAACATCGCCGCCTTCTGCATCAGCGACATCTGCGTCTACCACGAGTGGTAAGCCCCTGACCTAAGCCGCAAAAATCCAAACGCCTCCATCTTGTATGGGGGCGTTTAACCTCACTCATCCCTTACCAACTCATTAAACAACAAAAGGAAAAAGAACCCGATGACACACCGTCTTTCCCGTTCACTAACCGTTTGGCTGGCGCTGTGCTGCGCCCTGATGTTCGCCACCGCCAGCTTGACCAGCGCACAGGGCAGCACCGTCTGTTTTGACGCTTCCGGTTCCGCCGTCCCCTGTACGCCGACGCCCCAACCTCAGCCGACCGCGATGCCGACCAGCACCCCGCTGCCGACCGCTGTCCCCCTCATCCCCATGCCGACCACCGGCCCGTGCGTGGTCGCTTCCAGCGGCGCGGAGCGCGTCAATGTGCGCGAGACGCCCTCGACCGACGGCACCATCTTGGGCAGTATCCTCATCAACAGTACCGTCCCGGCGACAGCTATTGTCGAGATTGACGAGACCTTTGCATGGGTCATCACGCCGCTGGGCTTCATCTCGGAGTCAGCGCTGCGCTTTGGCGGTGAAAACTGCGAACGCTTGGCGAAGCTCGTCCCGCCCAGCAGCGCCGGCCCCTTCATCCTGCGCCACGACACCGACGACGACGGTATGGACGACACGCAGTATTTATCCATTAAACTGGAAGATGTCCTAATCTCAAGCGCGACCGGTGAGTCTGCCGAAACGACCGGCTTCGACCCCGATGATACACTCATCTTCTGGCCGCCGTTCGAGCCGACTCAAATCGGCCTGCTGCTGCCCGCTGTCCAAGCAGCACGCGAAGCGGCGGCCCGCATGGGTGACGGCTGCGGCGACACCACCGTCTTTAACCCGACCACCGGCGTCCCCGGCTGTGTGTTCGGCGGCAGCGATATCCTCATCTTCTGCACCATGCAATATTGTGTGGGGCAGCAAACCACGACCACCTCTAACAACCTGAAGCAGCTCGGCTTGGCGACCTTCCAAGAGATTGAAACGGCTTCAAGCGCCGCAGCTCATGTTAAGGTTTTCGACGGCAGAACTGGCGCTGACATCGCGCCGGGTTCGTTGATTCCTGAGCTGATCTTCATCCCCCGCCCACCGACCGATAATAACGGCGGCACATCCGGCGAAGCCCCCTGCATTGATCCGGGTGAAGCGCTCTACGGCCAATCTGTTGGTGGGTGTGTCCTGCTGGGGACGACATTGGTAGCTTGGTGCGTGGGCGATTGGTGCCTGTACCACGAATATTAACCTGCTGACCTGACCCACAAAACACCAAAACGCCCCTGTCCAATTGGATGCATCAGGAACACAACCCAACGGAGACACAGCCATGACCAACCCCACCTCTATCGTGATTGTCGGCGGCGGCTATGCGGGCATCTTCGCAGCGCAGCGCCTCGCCCACCTGACGCGCAAGGCGTCCACACCGGTCGCCATTACGCTCATCAGCGCCGCGCCGACCTTCGTCGAGCGCATCCGGCTGCACCAATACGCCAGCGGCCAGACCGCTAAACTCACCGTCATCACCGACCTGCTGCGCGGGACGGGCGTCACCTTCCAACAGGCCAAAGTCAAGTCCATTGACTCAGCGGCGCGCACGCTGGCGCTCTCGGACGGCACGACGGTCGGCTATGACCGGCTGGTGCTAGCGCTGGGCAGCCAGACCGACCGCCACAGCATCCCCGGCGCGGCAGACCACGCCGTCACCTTTGACTCTCCGCTGGCGTGGGCGGCTGACCTGCGCCGCTCCGCCGAAAACGGCGGCCACATCGTGGTCTTGGGCGGCGGCGCGACCGGAATCGAGGCGGCGGCAGAAATCGCGGAGACCTATCCCCGCGCCTCAGTCCACCTCATCACTCGTGAGCGCTTTGGCAGCGCCTTCCACGCCAACGGGGAGCGCTACCTGCGCCGCACGCTGACCGACCTCGGCGTGACACTGCACGACTCAGCGGTGGTCAGCCGGGTCGAGGCCGGGCGGGTGGTCTTGGCCGACGGTCGGGTGCTGTCCGCCGACCTGTGCATCAACACAGCGGGGTTCATCGCGCCGCCGCTGGCAGCCCAGACCGGTTTAACGGTCAACGGGCGCGGACAGACGCTCATCGACGGCCTGCTGCGCTCGGTCTCACACCCGGACATCACCGTCATTGGCGATGCGGCGGCCTTCGCGCCGGGCGTGGGTGTCAGCACGCGCATGGGCTGTGTGACGGCCATGCCGATGGGGTATCATGCGGCATCAGTCATCGCGGATTCGCTGGCCGGGCGCACGCCGGAGCCGTTTAATTTCGGTTATATTGCGCGCTGCCTGAGCTTGGGGCGTCGGCGCGGCCTCGTCCAGTGGGTAGATGTGGACGACCAGCCGCAGGCGCGGGTCTTTACCGGCAGGTTTGGCGCGCTGATGAAAGAACTCATCTGCCGCTACACGGTCTGGTCGATGCACATCGAGCGCCGC
>JALONW010000319.1 GCA_025454725.1 Anaerolineae bacterium | reverse complement strand
CGCTTCACCCAGATTAGGCTGCCGCAGAGCGCTTTTCTTTCCAACTGCGATACCACGCCTGCCATGCGCCGGTTGACCACAGCGCCCACGCTACCAGCACCGGCTGGAAGAACAGGCGGATAAAGCGCGCTTGGTCAGTGTCCAGCCCAAAGCCGTCCATTTGGTTGACGTACTGCGAGATGTTGCCGGGAAAAATTGCCACGAAAAACGCCGCCGTCACCCAGCCGACCGGCACGCGGTAGCGCCCCAGCACGACCAACGCCGCGCCCAAAATCAATTCGACGATGCCCGACAGCACAACAACGAGGTCGGGGTCCATGGGGACCCACGGCGGAACCTGCGCGAGAAATTCGGTGCGCGCCCATGTCAGGTGGCCTGCCCCGGCCATCAGCAGGCTGAAGCCCAATAGGATGCGGAAAATGTTCTGAAGCGTGCTGGTGCTGGTCTTTGAGTCGTTCATATACCCTCGCTGCTGTCTTGGTTAATCCATCGCATCAGATTATATCGCGTGCGATATAAAAGATACAAGGCAAAAAATAAACGGAGTGAGCTGTAAGCGTCGCTAATACAACGAGGCTATAATCATCATCTATGACTTATCTTCAGTACGAGTAAATTCTAGGGCGACCCACCGAGTCGCCTCTGACGTGAATTTTATTTCTGTCCAAACTCAAGAGTAAAAGGAACCCCCATGACAAGACGCATAAACTGGCCGGTCGTGATTGCGGTGCTGGTTGTATTGACTGTCCTCGGCGTGCTGATGCAGCAAGCGCTGTTCACCCGGTTTGCCGAGTCTGGGATATTCAGCCTCAGCCATGTCATCCCAGAAACCAACGCCGACGGCTATAGGTTCGCCCTCCAAGACGCCCAACAGCGCAGTGGAGGATTTAGCCGGGTCGGCGTGTTCGTGATTGAATACAAATATCGCTGCTACACCACCGATACAGCCGAAGAGTATCGCTGTGAGAGGCGAAGTCAACTGATGGCACTGGCAAGTTGCAACCTTATCTGTGCCATGTTTTCAAGCGAACCCGAAACGAGTTTCACGCTCGATTATCGTTTCTATTACGACAATCCGAGGACCAATAGGGTTGAATTCTCCAATCCGGGATGGTATGTGCCGAAGCAGATGCTCGACGAGCTGACCCTCCAAACCGCTAATGACCCACAGAATCTCAATCAACTCATCGCACGGTTCCGAGAGGAATGTCCAGCCAGCGAGGACGAGCCAAACCCGCTTGAACTCTTCATAGAACTTGGCCCCGTAAGCCTTAACAGGGGAGTGGTCTGGAAGGTTCGTGCCAATGAATGTTTGGCGCAGTTTTCCTTCCCAGACCACGATTTAGCACCTTAAAGCCAGCGTTTTTCCTTACGGCGTGACGACCGGCAGGTTGTTGCAGTTCCCGCTGACCGTGACGGTATTCCCGAACGCGCTGGTCGGAATCCATGCCCCGGCGTAGTTGGTGCGCCACCATGCGTTATCGGCGGTGCGCCCGTTGGGGATGAGCTGTCCACCAGAGGCCAACTGGTCGTATAGGTAGTCAATCTGCTCGATGGTGGTGGTGTAGACATTGGTGGCCGCGAACACGCTCAACAGGCACGGACCTTCCGGCGTGGCGGTCGGGGTGGGGGTGGGCGTCGGGGTGTTGGTTGGTGTGGCAGTCGGGAAGATGACCGCTGGCGGCTGAACGGTCGGCAGGTCATCACACGCGCCGGACGTGATCACCACCGACGCCGCAACCCAGCCATTGGTCGTGTTGAGAATGATGTTGTAGAAAGCCCCATCGGGTGAGCGACCCAGCACGTCCGCTGATGCACCGGCGGGCAGCGCGCCGATGATGATGGCGTTGACGTTGGCCGATTGGCGGATGTTCACGCCACTGGCGTTGGCCGATGAAACCGTGCAGACCTCGATCACGGGGTCGGATTCCCCAATCGCGGTAGGGGTTGGGGTAGCTTCGATGGGTGTTTGCGACTCGTTGAGCGTGAAATCACAACCGCGCGCGGTGACCGCCGTCAGGCATACCACAAACGGTGCGGGCAGCACCTCCGCCGACGGCGCGCGGATTTCGACTTCATACGAACCGCCCGCCGGGATGGTCAGACGCAAGCCCAGCGCCCCGCCCATCACGCCGCCCAGCAGCTCGCGGGTGTTGGTGTCCACAACCGAAACCGTCAAGCCGGGTGCGGCGTTTTCACTGTCAACGTAGAGATAAACGATTTCTTCCAGCGACCCGAAGCGGTACAGCGCCAGCGGTGTTTGTGAGTCGATGGCGCCGGTGGCGACCGTATCCAGCCCAATTTCGGTGATGGTGACCGGGACCTCGGACTGCACGCTGACGATGATCGACCCCGCCTGAGCGTTGACTGTGCTAACCGCCACACGATATTCGCCCGGCGTGAGCAGTGCCGTCAGCGTGATATTGAAATTGCCTTCAGCGTTGAGCGCCGAGGCGATCACCTCATTATCGCGCAGGAGGGCGAGGCGGGGTTGGTTATCGGCGCTGATGGCGCTCAGCGTGACTTCGCTGGTCTCTGTCACTGTGTAGGTGATGGCTCTTGAATCTCCAACAGCCAGTGCAAGACTGACTGGTTGTCCGGGGGTTAAAACGGGTACCTCAAATTCCTGTGCGCCAAGGGGCATCACCAGCCCTATCAGCATGACCAAAGCCAACGACAGCGTTCGCAGCGCCGGTTTGATTGTTTTCAACATAACGTCCTCCTCAGATTTGCAATCACTATTTCACGTTACAGTGTAAGACGTTTTGCAAGACGGCGCGCAGATATGAGCTAATCCAGCGGCGTACCGTCCAAGTCGTAGCTCTGGCTGGTTTCGCCACTGACACTGGTCAACATGAAGCCGTCGGCGTTGACCGACAGGCGCGGCGGCACGGACATCCCGCCATCCGAGAAGCCATCCGGCACATCGCGGGTCAGCAGCACCGGGTTCTCACCGGGGACGAGACGCCATACGCCCGGCCCGCCCGTGCCATCGCCAAAGTTGGCGAAGGCAGACATCAGCACCCCGCTGGCGTCAGGCAGGAAATCCAGCGACGCCTCAGTCAGGCTCTCATTCCAGTACGTGAGTCGCACGACCTTCAGCGGGGAAAGTTCGACCCAGTACAGCGCATTTTCTTCGACATCACTAAAGTTTGGAATTCGCGCCTTTAATAGGCGCACCGTGCGCCCATCGTCGGTGATGAGCGTCTTACTGACATTCCAAACGTAGCCGCCGTTTAAGGCGAGGGGCAGCACCTGCTCATCGACCCTCACAGCGGGCGTGAACTGTCTGTTTTCCGGCTCGACCCACTCCAACACCCGGCCATCGACCGGTTCCCACGCCAACAGCCCAACATCACCAGAGAATCCTCCATTGCCATAGGTGATGCGGGCTCCTTCGGGTGTCATGATGGTGAAGGAAAGATCACGGGGTAGATCGTCGCGCTCCTCACCGTCTACGATCACCGTTTCGGTGTAGACGAAGGCTTCTAAAGTCGGGTAGAGAGTTTCACCGTCGGGCGTGATAGACACGTCCAGCGGCTGGCTCTGGGCGGATGGTCCATCGAATAACAGGTAAAATATGGGCTTGCCCAGATAGTCGGCTAGATGGCTGTAACTGTTCGGGTTGAGTTTGAGATAGTCTTCACCAATGACGGCGGCAAAACCCAATATCCACCACTCAAACCCCGGCCTCCCCGTGTCGCTGACATGAACACCCAACAGGCGCGAGTCTGGGTATAGATCAAGGTTGACGTACCAGCCTGCTGCTCTATCCTGTACTGGCTCATCTTGGTAAGACAGCCTGCCGAAAAAAAAGTTTTCCGTGCCGTCATTAACGCGCCCGACGATGTACGGTAATGCATCGCCATAATATGGGGTCACATTTCCATACAAGAGTTGTTCGTAGATTATGGGGTCAGTCAGTTCATCGTCCCACACCCCCGGCATGGTCACACCTGTCCCGTCATCGATGGTGAGGACGCCATCCTCAATGGTCAGCCGGGGATTTTCGACCGACGGCGGGGGTTCGGGCGTCTGCGCGCTCGCTCCCACGGTCAAAATGACCACCCAACACATCACAACCCACAAACGCCGCATCATCATTCATTCCCTTTGTTCACCGGATTACGTTAAACCTATCCCAAAAACAGCCGCGACGCCCTGCGCCGTGACTGCTCATGGGTAGTGTAAAACGTTTTGCAACGCGGCGCGCTGGTTTTAGCTTCTCGGCGGTCAGGGTAGCGCCAGCGCACGGAAATCTGGGTACAATCGTGTCATACGCTTTCCCCAAGACCCGCCACCCATCACTTAAAAGGGGGTTGTCCGCTGATGTCCGGTATCCTACAGCTTGCCGTTGGCCTCATCTTTGTCTACAGCCTGATGGCAATCCTCGTGACGCAGGTCAACACGATGATTACGCGCTACTTCAACCTGCGCGCCAAAAACCTGCGCGACAGCATCCAGTCGCTCATCACCGACCGGCGGCTGCTGGCCGAGATGCTCTCGCACCCGCTGATTAAGATGGTAGACCCAGAGAAATCTGGCCTGCTGTCGTTGGAGGTGCGCGACAATAGCGAGGCGACCGCCATCATCGACAAGGCCAAGCTCAACCGCGTTGATTACATCGCGCCGGGGACATTCGTCGAGTCGCTGGTTGGGCTGTTGATGGTGCGCGCTGAGGGGGCGATTCAAGACATCCTCGAACTGCTGCCCGATGGGGAACTGCGCCGCAGTGTCGAACTTCAGATGCGGACCATCATCGCCGCGCCCAGCGACGATAAAATCGACGCGCTGGGGCAGACCCTCAGCGGCGCGCTGCTGGACGAAAAACAGCGCAAAGACGCTGATGCCTTCTACCATATCATCGACCACTCG